>JAFQOC010000221.1 GCA_017420845.1 Clostridia bacterium | reverse complement strand
TTCGTGATCCCGAGTTTGTTTTCGAGGGGCATGAGTGGGCTCCTTTCTGTCAGCGGTAGATGACCGGTCAGTATATGTTTTCATGTGTAGGGGCGAACTGTGTTCGCCCGAAATTCGCTGATTAAAGATGTGTTAGGCGGGCGAACACAGTTCGCCCCTACGGTATCAGCGTTGCAGATATGCATGAAGTGCCGTCACATCTCGCGCTTGCAAGTACTTACGCTGATTGGTGTCATGCTCGCGGTCACGGATGAGGCGAACAACATCATCCAATGTATGCCATTGCGGGTGTGTGCCGTTCTGCTCCTCGTTCGGCGTCAAATGCAATTGTCCGCTCTCTGCATTGGTAGTAACGACGAAGTAGAAATCAATTTGTGTGTAATCGGCATGAAACCGATTCTCTAAAACTACGCCCAATGGCTCAATCGTGGCACAGGTACAACCCGTTTCTTCCCATATTTCACGAATGATGGCGTCCTCGGGAGTTTCGTCTCCCTCAATGCCGCCACCGGGCAGGGAATACAGGTTGAATCTCTCTGCGTACATGACTGCGAATAGTCCGTCATCACGTTTCAAAATAGCACGGGCAGTCTTGCGGGGGAGAGCGTTGCAGAGTCCATCGGTGCCGAGGACATTTTTATCGGTCAGCTCTGCCAGAATCGGCCATGCGGGGGATTCGGTAAAGGGAACGATTCGTTTTTCCATGGTTACTTCACGTAATCAAACTCAAACTCATAAATGGAAACCGTATCCCCGTCCTGACATCCCTTTGCCTCCAGCATCTCAAACACGCCGCTGTTCTGCAGCACGCGCTGGAAGTAGTTGAGGGACTCGTAATCGTCGAAGTTGATGCGGCCCATGAGGTTGTAGATCCAATCGCCCTCCACGTAGAAGGTGCGGTTCTCCTGACGGATGACGGTATCCTTGACACCCGCTCCCGCGATATCGGACAGGAGCGCCTCGTCCTCGGCCACCTCGCTCTCGTAGACCGTGATGGGGGGAAGCATCTTCAGCCGCTCGGCTACGCGGAAGATCATGTCCTGGATGCCCTCGCCCGTGGCGGCGGAGACGTAGATCATCTCCCACTCGTTCTCGTCCACGAAGTCCTCAAAGGCCTGCACGTCCACCGCGTCCTCGTCCAGGGCGTCGCACTTGTTGGCGATGATGATCTGGGGGCGGGTGGCCAGCTCGGGGCTGTACTTTTCCAGCTCGGAGTTGATGTTTTTGACGTCCTCGATGGGATCTCTGCCCTCAAAGCAGGAGATGTCCACCACGTGGAGGAGCAGGCGGCAGCGGTCGATGTGGCGGAGGAAATCGTGACCCAGACCCGCGCCCTCGGCGGCGCCGTCGATGAGTCCGGGAATGTCGGCGGCCACGAAGCCGTCGCCACCGGGGACGGACACCACGCCCAGATTGGGGGAGAGGGTGGTGAAGTGGTAGTCAGCGATCTTGGGACGCGCCGCGCTGATGCGGGCCAGCAGGGAGGACTTACCCACGCTGGGGTAGCCGATCAGGCCCACGTCGGCGATCATTTTCAGCTCCATGAGGACTTCTCGCTCCTCACCGCGGGTGCCGTTCTTGGCGAATTGGGGAGCCTGACGGGTGGCTGTGGCGAAGTGGCGGTTGCCCCAGCCCCCTCGGCCGCCGCGGCAGCAGATGTAGTCCGCGCCGCCGTTCTCGGACATATCGTGAATGACCTTGCCCGTGGCGGCGTCCTTGATGACCGTTCCTTCGGGCACAGGGAGGATCAGATCCTCGGCGTTGGCGCCGTGGAACTTCTCTGGCATGCCGTTGCCACCGTTGGCGGCAGTGAAGTGGTGCTTATAGCGGTAAGCCAGCAGGGTGTTGGTGCCCTTGTCCACTCGGAAGACGATATTACCGCCGTTACCGCCGTCGCCGCCGCTGGGGCCGCCGTGGGAGATGTACTTCTCGCGGTGGAAGGCGATGGCACCGTTGCCGCCGTTGCCGGCTTTGAGGTAGACTTTTACGTGGTCAAAAAATTGCATATATGGTGCTCCTTTCAAGTGGAGTGGTATCGCGGCAGGGAATTACTCATCCCATCCGTCGTCAGTATCCGTATTCTTCTTATCCCTTTTCCCTCTGACGTTGATCTCGGGATCGTCGCCCTTCTGCTTGATGATCATCTTGATGGGCGTCCCCTTGAAGCCGTAGGTCTCCCGCAGACAATTTTCAATGTACCGCTGGTAGGAGAAATGGAACAGCTCTGCCATGTTGCAGAACAGCACGAAGGTGGGGGGAGCCACCTGGGTCTGGGTCATGTAGAAGATCTTGAGACGGCGGCCCTTGTCCGTGGGAGGCTGGACTCGCATCATGGCCTCGCCCAGGACGTCGTTGAGGGCACCCGTGGTGACGCGGAGGTGGGACTGCTCGTAGACCGACAGGATGAGGTCGTAGAGTCCGTCAATACGCTGACCGGTCTTGGCGGAAACAAAGGTGATGGGGGCGTATGGCATGTAGGCCAGGGACTCGCGGATGCGGTCGGTGAAGGCCTTGGTGGTGGAATTGTCCTTCTCGATGGCATCCCACTTATTGACTACGATGATGGTAGCCTTACCCGCCTCGTGGGCGATGCCCGCGATCTTCTCGTCCTGCTCGGTGATGCCCACCGAGGCGTCGATCATGAGGAGGCAGACGTCGGCTCTCTCCACCGCCATGTGGGCGCGGAGGACGCTGTACTTCTCGATCTGATCCCCGATCTTGGACTGACGGCGGATGCCCGCGGTGTCGATGAAGGTGAAGGTGCCCCTGTCGTTGACCACACGGGTGTCTACCGCGTCACGGGTGGTGCCCGCGATATCCGAGACGATCATGCGGTTCTCACCCAGGAAGCGGTTGACGATGGAGGACTTGCCCGCGTTGGGCTTACCGATGACGGCGATCTTGATGCCGCTCTCCTCCTCCTCACCCTCCTCCCAGTCGGCCAGGGCTTCACAGCAGGCGTCCAGGAGGTCACCGGTGCCCGAGCCGTGGATGGAAGAGACCGCTACGGGATCAACGTCAAATCCAAGCTCGTAGAACTCGTAGTACTCAAAGGGAAGATCCCCCACGCGGTCGCACTTGTTGATACAGGGGATGATGGGCTTTCCGCTCTTCTGGAGCATGACCGCAATATCGCGGTCGGCGGCGGTCAGACCCGTGCGGACGTCGCACATGAAGATGATGACGTCGGCGTCGTCAATGGCCACCTGGGCCTGCACCTTCATCTGGGACAGGATGATGTCGTCGGTCTTGGGCTCGATACCGCCGGTGTCGATGAGGACCAGCTGACGGCCGTTCCATTCGGTCTCGCCGTAGATGCGGTCGCGGGTGACGCCGGGGGTGTCCTCCACGATGGAGCGGCGCTCACCGATGAGCTTGTTGAAAAGGGTGGATTTGCCGACGTTGGGACGGCCTACGACGGCGATGATAGGCTTGGACATGGTGTATGGTCTCCTTTCATGAAAGGGGGTGTTGTAATGGTTGGTAATGTGGACGGGGAACGCCCTCTCACCCGCTCCGCGGGAGCTCCCCCAGAGGAGGAGGCTTTCGGTCGCGTCCTTCCAAGGCTCTCCCTTTGGGAGAGCTCCCGCGAAGCGGGTGAGAGGGCAAATTTGCAGGGATCACTCGACCCCCAGCATCTCTCGGATAAACTCCGCGCCGTTATTCTTTCCCGCGCGGATGGGGACTCCCAGCCTTTCGGACAGCTCGGCGGGGGTCATATTGTCCAGGAACATGGCCTCGTCAGCCCGCAGGGTGTTCTCGGGGATGATCAGCTGATCTCCCAAGTCCTTGCCGATGAGCTGATCGTACATATCCTTGCCCGTCAGCAGGCCTGCCACGGTGACGGATTCGCCGAAAAAGTGATTGATGATCTCGTATACGTGAATAGTCAGCCCTTCCACCTGTGCCTCCAGGCGGGCGGCCATGGCCTTGACAGTGGGGTAAGCGGCCACGCCCGTGCAGACCGATACGGTGCGGGGGGCCTTGTAGTCGGGGAGGTATTCGTCGAGGAAGTTCATCTCGCCCTCAAACTCGGTCAGCAGGGAAGTAATCATCCCCACGCCGTTCTCGATCTGGGCGTAGCCCTCGTAGTAGTCCTCGGAAGGGAGGGGAAGCCCCGCCTTGAGGTAGAGCTCGTCGGCGCAAAAGAATTTTCTGGAGCCGCACTCGGCAAGGCACTTCTCTGCGAAGGCCTCCACCTGACGGATCACCGCGGCGGCCTCCTCGGGGGAGTAGGTGGTCAGGGGGTAGAGCTTGTCCCGATATTTGGTCAGCCCCGCGGGGACGATGGACACGCTCTCCATGGCGTCGCCCAGAGCGTAGAGGTCACGCATGGAACGATCCAGCTCCTCGCCGTCGTTGATCCCACGGCAGAGGACCAGCTGACCGCACAGGGTGATGCCCGCCTCGGCCAGCCGGGGCAGATAATCCAGCACCAGCCCCGCCCGCTTGTTGTGCATCATCTTGACCCGCAGCTCGGGGTTGGTGGTATGCACCGAGACGTTGACCGGAGAAATATGCATCTCAATGATGCGGTCAATATCCTTGTCCCGGAGATTGGTCATGGTGATGAAGTTGCCGTGAAGGAAGGACAGGCGGCTGTCGTCGTCCTTGAAGTACAGAGTCTCCCGCATTCCCCCCGGGAGCTGGTCGATGAAGCAGAAGATGCACTTGTTCTCGCAGGAGTGCTTCTTGTCCATCAGCGGTGTCTCGAAATCCAGGCCGATGTCGTCGTACTCCCGCTTGCGGATGATGGCCTCAAAGGGCTCGCCGTTCCGGGTAAGCGATAGCTTTACCTCGGTGGCGGTGAGGAAGAAGCGGTAGTCCAGCACGTCGGTGACCTCGCGGCTATTGATGGATATGAGGGTATCCCCCGCGACAATGCCGTGACGCTCGGCGCGGCTGTGGGGGGTGACGGAGGTGATCTTGACCATGTGGGTGGCTCCTTTCCTCGGGGGTGCTTACGGTATAGTGCTCCATAATAATCCAACTTATATTATACCACAAAGAAAGGGAATTGTCAAATGGGAAAATGGGGATTATTATAAGGTTGTAAGGAAGAAACTGGGTGTTTTGCACAAAAACGGGGTGAGATTTCCTGTGGGTTCAACTGATTGTTTAGTCCTCTAAACCAAAAAGGCATTGACATGGTGGGGTGATATGGTATAATGAGAGTAATGATTCTTTTTGAGGAGGTTATTCTGTATGGCAAAAGAAAAGAATCCTTGGCTGGTCAGTCTGAAGCATATTATCCTTGCGTCCCTGGCGGATTTTGGCGTTTTTTTAGCCTCTTCTGCCTTGCTCGCCGCCATATTTGAGGGCGAGGACAAGCAAGCCCTACGTAACCTTGTGGCCTATGTTTTTATGATGGTGTTTTATGCCATCTTTTTCTACCGCTTCCGTGAGTACAACCGCATCAGCACCTATATGGAGCATATGGAACGGTTCGACCCGAAGGGGGAGCTGATGGCGTTTCTGCGCACCGATGGAAAAATCGTACTGGCCATTTATGGCATTGCCGCTATCGCCACGGAGATATCCTGCTTTATATTCCCCAGCCCAACGCCCAACCCCGTTGCTACGGTGTGTTTGTTCGCCTTGGGGCCATTTAGCGCCTCGATCCCCATCCCCATCCTCCGCTCGGTGATCTGCTTCGTGTACGCCGCTGTTGTCCTGTGTGTTCTGACTCTGCTCCGCAGCCGCAAGATCCATCGGAACGACCTGGTGGCGAATGCGAGACGGAGAGAGCGGTAAATTGCAGTTTATCGGTGCGTTGGGTTGCGGCTACTCCAAGGGGTGCAGGGGC
>JAFQOC010000220.1 GCA_017420845.1 Clostridia bacterium | reverse complement strand
TAGTTCGCTCCCGTCGAAAGACAAATCTAAAGACTGATAAGAAAGGAAAAACAAAATGAAAACAGCAGTTATCTATGCACGTTATTCAAGTGAACGGCAGACCGAGCAATCCATAGAGGGTCAGCTTCGGGTCTGTCACGAATTCGCTGAACGTAACGATCTGAAAATCATCGACACTTACATTGACCGCGCCATGACCGGCACAAACGACAACCGAGCGGCATTTCAGAAGATGCTCTCCGACAGCGATAAACCCCAACCGTGGGAGATCGTATTGGTGTACGCTCTGGATCGTTTTGGTAGAAATTCTATTGAGGTGGCGGTCAACAAACAGAGACTTCAGAAGAACGGGAAGATTTTGATCTCGGCTACTCAAAGAACATCGGTGAACATCGACGGCACGCAAAATCTGGACGGTATCATCCTAGAAAACGTCCTGATCGGTCTGTCGGAATACTACTCTGCAGAGCTATCCCAGAAGATCCGTCGCGGGCAGAATGAAAGTCGTTTGAAGGGTAACTTCGCAGGCGGGAAGGTTCCGTATGGCTACACGACAGCCAACAAGAAGATCATAATACACGAAGAACGCGCCGAGATCGTGCGATGGATGTATCAATCCTACACAACCGGCAAGATCGTACGGGAGATCATCGAGGAGCTGACCGCAAGAGGGGTCACACACATGGGCAAACCATTCAAAGCGAATACGATCTACAAGATTCTTCGCCTTGAAAAATACATCGGCATATACCGCCACGGAGACGAGGTGTTTACCAACATCTACCCGCAAATCGTCCCGACTGAGCTGTTCAACCGTGTGCAGACGATGCTGGCAAAGAACAAGCTTGGTTCGTCAAGCAGAGAGGTAGCGTTCTTACTGAAAAAGAAGGTCATATGCGGTATTTGCGGTAGACCCATCAACGGTGAAAGCGGTACATCGCAGAACGGGACGACCATGTACTATTACAAATGCTCCAACAGGAAAAAACACCACTCCTGCTCCAAGGAAAGTATCCGAAAAGCCGACTTGGAGGACATGGTGCTGAACACGACGCTCATGCTGCTGAATAAGCCCGAGAATCTGTCTGCAATCGCCGAGGAGGTGATCGAGGTATATCGGAAGCGTGCCCGCGAGCAAGCCGTCCTGACGCTCCTACGGGACGAGAGAAGCAAGGCGCAAAAGGCCTTGAATAATCTCATGAAGGCTCTGGAAGCCGGTATCTTTACCGCCACCACCAAGGATCGTATCACCGAACTGGAATTGCAGATCGATGAGCTGAACGGGCGGATCCTGAGCGAGGAGTGCAAGGAAGCCAATCTGCTTACCAGGGAGGACGTAGAGACGTTCCTGATGGACGCGTTGAAAGCGGAACCACAGATGCTCATCGACACCCTCATAGACAAGATCATCCTGTTCGATGACAAGATCGAGATCTTCTACAAATATACGCAAAACAATAATCCCGACGAAATCTCACAAGAGATCCGTCGGGATTTCTGTTTGCCTTTTGGGAAACGAATGGCGGTCACTGACAGACATATCGTCTATACAACAGACCTTTGAGCATAAAGACAACCAGCCAAACCGTGTGGTTCGACTGGTTCTACTATGGTGGAGATGAGGGGAGTCGAACCCCTGTCCGAAAACCGATCCATGCGACTTTCTCCGGGCGCAGCGTCTGATCAGATCTCCCTGGGGACGACCTCAGGCGCAAGGTCGGACACAGGCAGCCATTTTTTGCGTGATCGGCTCAATGGCGAACCACCGATGCACGGGCACCGCTACATGACGTTCAGCCTCGGGTCGCGGTACTCCCGGGGGGAACGGGCGGCATTATGAGCCGCGGCACTGCCTAATTAGGCAGCCTGAGCAACAGTATAGTTGTCGTTTAATTTTAAAGGTTGGGCAGTTAACAGGATTACCCGGCCTGACCCGCTTATCGCACTTCATGATCCCCGTCGAAACCGGTACACCCCCATATTGAGGTAAGAGTGAATAGTGAAGAGGTAGGGAGAGAAGGTAGAGAATGGTTAAGTGATGGATGGATGGTTGGTTGGTTGTTGATTAAATGATTGGTTATTTGCGGTAGGTTCTGTCCTTCATGCGGCGCCCGATCTCGCGGTCGGATTCGGCCTTGGCGATAGAGTCTCGCTTGTCGTAAAGCTTTTTTCCTCGGCAAAGTCCCAGCTCAACCTTGAGGCGAGAGCCCTTGAAGTAGACCTGAAGAGGCACCAGAGTATATCCCTTCTGGGTCATGAGGCCCTGGAGCTTCATAATCTCGCGCTTATGCATGAGCAGTCGGCGGTCACGAAGGGGCTCACGGTTGAAAATGTTGCCATGCTCGTAGGGGCTGACGTGGATGCCAATGGCGTAGAGCTCGCCGTCCTTGACCTGACAGTAGGAATCCTTGAGATTGATACCGCCGCCGCGAATGCTTTTGACCTCGGTACCGAAGAGCTCAATGCCTGCCTCGTACTTTTCGTCTACAAAGTAGTCGTGCCATGCCTTTTTATTCTGGGTGATAACCTTGATACCGCTCTTGGGTGTCTTTTCAGCCATGGTTGAGCCCTCCTTTCTTGGGGTCTTTCAATGATCGCGGTACTTACTCGTTGACGTCGTTGTAGTAAATATCCTCGTCGGGGAAATACATATCCAAATACTCACGGGCGTACTCGATGATGTATTCGTCGTCCACTTCCTTATTGATGAAGTATTTCAGACGGGCGATCTTTTCCTTATAGGCGTTGATCTCAGCCTTGTATTCATCGGTTTGGGCTCTGAGCTGGTTGGTAACCATAAGGTTGGCGATGCTGATGATCAGAGCGGCAATGACCACGGAGGCCAGAGCAAGCTTCATAAGCATGGATTTGCCTACCTGTTTGTCCCTATCAGGGCTTGCGGGAGTCACGTTTTCAACCGGGTCAACGACGGTGATCTGCTCCTGCTCGGATTCAAAACGCTTGGCCATAGTTGCTCCTTTCTGCGCCATCCGCGCTCCTTTCTTATACTTCCCCACTCCCCGCCGTTCATGCGGCGGAGTCGAATTTTTCCTTCGCTGAAGAGGGCTTTTCTCCTAAAGTGTCAAAGCCACGGGACGCAGCCTCGGTCATGGATTTGATCCGTTTTTGGGTGTTTTTTTCTCGGGACAACGCGACCAGCTTGCCGCCCGTAACCTGCCACAGGATCTTACCCAAGGCGTACAAAACGGTCATCAGGAAACGAATGGGATAGAACATCAGTATAACCGTTCGGATCAGCCCATGCTTGATTCCCGCGGCCAGCCGCAAAATCCACTTCTTTGTGAGCAGCCCCACCGTATGGCAATAGACAAAAAAACCTCCTGCCATACCCGAAATAGCCGGAGCGCGAATCTGTCCATCATTCGTGTAGTAGCAAAGAAGGATGAATGTCACGGCGGCGAGGAGCAGGAAAAGCAAGTCCTGCCAAAACGTCAAAAAGGCCTTTGTCGAAAAGGGAAAACCTTTTTCTCCTCCGCACGTTTCTTTCTCTGATTTTAGGGGCAGAAGAAGGGCTGTCAGCAGCCCCAAAAGATCGCGCACGCCCCCCAGGCAGAAGCCTGCCAGAGCGGCGTAGACGAGCATCATAGCCAGCACACGCTGGGACAGGTAAAGATCTAACCCACTCATAAGCCGAACAGGCGACGGCGGCCTCGTCCCGATGCTTGTCGTGGATCAGCAGTTGTATCAACATCCTCATAAAGCACACCGTTGAGCTGCCCCGTGACGGCGACGGTCCCATCCTTGGTGTTGAGGACATGTATGCGAAGTCCTTCCCCCTCCAGATTGAGAATGCCGCAGGACGTGATTAAGCGGACGTTGGTCTCATCAAAGCTGACCACGTCGGTCACACCGCTGACGGTGATCTCCCGACGCTCATTGGCCATCAAGTTGTGTCCCTTACCTGAGGATTGTACTGTTTCGTTCATAACCTGCCTCCGTCCCGTATGATTCTACGGAATCCTATGCGAGACGGGACAGGAATATGACGGTTTTACTCTTCGATCACCTCGTACAGAGAAGAAGCGGCGTCCTTGCCGGTCGGCCCAAGCGACCGTGGCAGGTGGCTACTTACTGTTCGATCACCTCGTACAGAGAAGAAGCAGCGTCCTTGCCGACGGTTTCCCTCACTTCAAGCACGCGGATACGAAGGGTGCGCGCACCGAAGGTAATCTCAATGACGTCCCCGACCTTCACGTCGTAGGAGGCCTTGGCGGGACGGCCATTGACCGTCACGTGGGCGGCGTCGCAGGCGTCGTTTGCCACGGTGCGCCGCTTAATGATACGGCTTACCTTCAGGTACTTATCGAGGCGCATATCAGTTCAAGTTCTCCTTAACGGCCTTGGCAGACACGAAAGCGAGATACTTGCAAGCAGGAACAGAAACGACCTCACCGGTCTTGGGGTTGCGGCCCTTTCTCTCGGCGCGCTCGCGGACCTCAAAGGTACCGAAGCCGGAAAGCTGGACCTTCTCGCCTGCGGCCAGGTTCTCAAGGATGGTTGCCTCAATGAGGTTCCAGGTCTCGGCGACCTGCTTCTGGGACAGCTCGCTCTTCTCAGCGACTGCTTTGATCAGTTGGCTCTTGTTCATGATAAAACTCCAATCTTGTATTGTTTTTTGGGTATTGCTATTATACCACATTGTTTCCGAAAATGCAATACCCCTAAACGATTTTTTTACGAAATTAGATCTCCGTTTTCAACGAATTTATCTGTTTCACCTTTTTCAAATCCCTCCTTCCCTTTCCTCACGGTGTTTTTTTGATATGATCTGTAGAATTCTGTCAAAAACCCGCGGGATGCATATACTGGGAGTGGGGACGGGATAGTCCCGTCTTCCCAATCCTTAAGGAGGTAGCTAACATGTCTGAAAATCGTTTTGCTCTCTGCTCTCCCATGGGAAACGGCTGTGGCAAGGGCGGTGACACGCGGACCGTTTGCGTGGAGACCAACCGCATCCTGGACTCCTGCCGCGATCGGGACTGCTATGAGAACGTCCGGGTCTTCCTCACCGATCTGGGACAGGAGATCATCGAGCACACCACGCAAGTTCGTGTCAAGGATGCCTGCATCGCCTGGACCTACATCGGGATCGACCCCGTTCAGTTCAACCGGGGCTTCTACACGGTCCACATCCGTTTCTACGTCAAGCTCATTTTCGAGGCTTGCGTTTGCGTAGGCCGCAATTCCGGAACGCAGGCCACCGAATTTGACGGTATCGCCGTACTGGAAAAGCAAGTCGTTCTTTTCGGCGGGGATTCCTCGGTGAGCATTTTCCGTTCCAGCGCCGACGGCTCTGCCTTCTGCGCCGAGCCCGAGCCCTGCTACAAGGAGCGCAGCGTTCCCACCGCCGTAGTGGAGGTAGTGGATCCCATCGTGCTGGGTGCCCGCGTGCTGGAGCCCACTTGCCCTGAGCCCGTTTGCTGCTGCTGCTGTGTCTGTGACGTCCCTTCCTCCATCGCCGGCTGCCTCTCCGCACCTCTCTGCGGCATGAGCGGTGACCCCTGTGACCACGGCGATCGTTGTGATCATAATGATCGCTCCGAACGGCGTTTGGTGGTGTCTTTGGGAATCTTCTCTCTGGTTCGGCTGGTACGGCCCGCTCAGTATCTCATAAATGCTCAGGAATTCGTCATTCCCGACAAGGAATGCGTATCCGCCTCTCCCGATAATCCCTGCGAGCTGTTCCGTTCCATGGCTTTTCCCATTGCGGAATTTTCTCCCGCGCCTATGCCCCTGCCCGTATCGGATCGGAACAAGTGCGGGTGCAACGGCTGATTCCGATACCGAAAGTAAACCGAATATCCGGATGAAGAATGTGTCGTCCCGTAATTCCGCCTGCGACGGACGATAGCACTTTTCCAAGAGAGCCTTTCGAGCAAAAGATCTCTGTCAACCGTCAACGCCAAACGGGAGGGGCAAGCCCCTCCCGTCCTTTTTATCCTCGATTACTGCTCGTCATCGGCGAAATTCATGGTGATCTGACCCTGTTCGGCCAACTCGGCACGGTGCTTCTCCAGAAGCTTGGCGATGCGCTCGTTGGGATCCAGCAGGTTGGAAATGGTGGCATCGTGGTTCAACGTGTCGATGATGTAGGACACATACTTGGCCATATTGACCTCCACGTACCAGGGCTTGGTCAGGATCTCAGGCTTGCGGTAGACCAGGTTACTGGTAAAGATCTTGTCGATGATGCCGTTCTCATATGCCTCGTCAAAGGCGGCAAAGCCATCGGTGAACAAACCGAAGGTAGCGAAGTTGAAGACGCGCTTCGCGCCGTAGACCTTCTTAAGCTGAGTGGCAACATCCAGCAGAGAGCCACCGGAGGAGATCATATCGTCCACGATAATAACGTCCTTCCCTTCCAGATCCTGGCCCAGATACTTGTGCTCCAGAATAGGATTCTTACCGTTGACAATGGTGGAATAGTCGCGGCGCTTGTAGAACATTCCCACGTCCACCGACAGGCAGTTGGAGTAGGCGATGCAACGGCCCATGGCACCCTCGTCGGGGGAGATCATGACCACGTGGTCCTTATCGATGATGATGTCAGGAACGCTTCTCACCAAAGCCTTGATCATCTGGTAGTTGGGCAGGACGTTATCAAAGCCCGACAGAGGAATGGCGTTGGCCACGCGGGGGTCGTGGGCGTCGAAGGTGATGATGTTCGAGACACCCATATTCACCAGCTCCTGGAGCATCATGGCGCAGTCCAGAGACTCGCGGGTGGTGCGTTTGTGCTGACGGCCCTCGTAGAGCATGGGCATGATGACGGTGATGCGGCGAGCCTTACCGCCGATGGCGGCGATGATGCGCTTCAGATCCGCGTAATGATCATCGGGGCTCATGGGGACGATCATACCGTGCATCTTATAGGTTACACCGTAGTTGAAAATATCGCAGAAGATATACACGTCCTGGCCGCGCATGGATTCCTTGATGATGGCCTTACCCTCACCCGAGCCAAAACGGGGGCAAGAAACGTGGGCGAGGTAGGTCTCCTCAGCGCCGTGGCGCCGCCACTCCTTGAGGTAGCTGTCCACACGCTCCACAAATGCCTCGCAGCCCTTCATACCTATAACTGTCAACTCACCGTACAGTGTGTCTTTCATGTCGTAAACCCTTTCCGTATCTATATTTTGACAAGATTCGATTCAAAACGAGAAAAATTGCGGCACTCGCGCCGTTATAGTCAAAAGTCCTTCCGCACCACCCGAAGAGGACAGAATCCCCTTGGATGCCGCGGAAGGGCTGATTTTCTATTACAGGAGCTTGATGAAGCGACCGTAAGCCTCATCCCACGCGCCGCGGTAGGTGCAGGGCGCATAGTGCTTGACCTCAAAGGAGTTGGCCACCACCTGACGAGCCTCGGAGAGATCCTTAATGGCACCCACGGCCATCATCTGAGCCAGCAGGTTACCGATGGAGGTAGCCTCCTCGGGTCCGGCGGAAACCTCCAATCCGCAAGCGTCAGCGGTCATCTGAGACAGGAAGTGGTCCTTGGTACCGCCGCCCACCACGTTGATCATGGTAGCCTTCTTGCCGCGCAAAGTCTGGATGTTCTCCACGGTGTGGCGATACTTCAGAGCGAGAGACTCGTAGATGCAACGGACAACCTCACCCACGGACTCGGGGACGTGCTGGCCGGTCATGCGGCAGAAGTCGCGGATCTTCTCGGGCATATTGCCGGGAGTCGCAAAGGTGTAGTAGTCGGGATTGATGAGAGACTGGAAGGGAGAAGCCTCCTTAGCCCACGCCTCCATCTGCGCGAAGCTGTAGTCCTTGCCCTCGCGCTTCCACTGACGGCGGGACTCCTGGATGATCCAAAGGCCCATGATATTCTTGAGGAAGCGGATGGTGCCGTTGATGCCGCCCTCGTTGGTGAAGTTGGCGGCGCGGGTGGCGTCGTTGATGAGGGGCTGGGGCAGCTCCATACCCATGAGGG
Source organism: Clostridia bacterium (assembly GCA_017420845.1). Taxonomy (GTDB): domain Bacteria; phylum Bacillota; class Clostridia; order Oscillospirales; family CAG-272; genus CAMEON01. The sequence goes on along the minus strand of JAFQOC010000220.1, from coordinate 1,134 downwards.
ACCAGGTACCCGAGCTGATGTAGATGAAATCGTCAGCCTGAGAAGGAACTGCCATGACGGCGGAAGCGGTGTCGTGGGAGGCCACGGTGTAGACGTTGATGTTGTTCTTGCCCACCTCCTCGGTGATGGAGGGCAGGAGGCCGCCCAGGTTGCAGCCGGGCTGAACGATGGGGGAGAACAGGCTGCGCTTGATGCCCAGCTTGTCTGTGAGATCGAAGGCGAAGTCACGCTTGGCGGCGTCAAGGATCATACCGGTAGAGGCGATGGTGTACTCGGTGGCCATCTTACCGGTGAGGAAGTAGTTGAGCAGGTCGGGGATAAAGAGCATCTTCTCGGCGCGGGCGAGGGCGTCGGGATCGTCGCGCATCTCGGCGGCCAGCTGGTTCAGGGTATTGAAGTCGATGGCCTGGATACCGGTGGTCTTGTAGACCTCCTCGGCGGAGACGGTGGGCTCCATGTAGTCGGTGATGCCCACGGTGCGGGTATCACGGTAGTGGGTGGGGTTGGCCATGAGCCGGCCGTTCTTATCGATCAGACCGTAGTCCACGCCCCAAGTGTCGATACCCATGGAGGTAACGTTGTCGCCGTCGATGACGGTCTTGGTGATGGAGTTCTTGATCTCAAAATAGATGCGCAGGATATCCCAGGTGAAACGGCCGTTCACGAACATGGGATCGTTGGAGAAGCGGTGATTCTCACGCAGGGTGAGCTTTTCTCCGTCAAAGGAACCGACGATGCCTCTGCCGCTGGACGCGCCGAGGTCGATCGCAAGCATTTTCAGTTCTGCCATAGCTACCTCCGAGTATGTACGATGAATTATTTTTGTGCGGAGGGCAGGGTTCGCCCTCTTGCACATATAGTGTTCTTATTATATCACATTTCGGGGAAAATTGTATGAATTTTTTGTTAATATGCGGAGGTTTTGTGGGGATGTTTTTTGGGAGTGTTGGGGTGAGATTTGACCGTAAGTGAGTTTGGGGAGGGGGAAAGAACCATCTCAAACGCCGAAGTTTCTTTCCCCCTCCCCGGGGGTGGTTGGATTTGGCCATGGAGCGGGTGTGGCCCCTCCCCCTATCTCCTTGGCTGCGCGCCGAGGGGATGGTTTTTCTTTAGGTGGAGGTTACAGAGCAGTAT
>JAFQOC010000219.1 GCA_017420845.1 Clostridia bacterium | reverse complement strand
GCTGAGGACACCCCCGCTGAGGACGCCCCCGATGAGGACACTTCCGCTGAGGACACTTCCGCTGAGGACACTTCCGCTGAGGACACCCCCGCTGAGGACGCCCCCGATGAGGACACTTCCGCTGAGGACACTTCCGCTGAGGACACTTCCGCTGAGGACACCCCCGCTGAGGACACCCCCGATGAGGACACTTCCGAAGAAGAATAAACCCACAGTCACAGCCCGTCACACGGGCTGTGACTGTGTTTTCACGGCTCCCTTGCATTTTCCGACAGTTTATGCTATACTTTTTTCAGAAAAGCAAAAAACGACGGCACATTTGCCTCCGCCGCGTTGTGTATATAGGTGAATAGGGTTCAATCGACGGTTAAAATGCAAATTTGAACGTCCCCACGAAAGGAGGTCGCCATGATACTGAACGACCACGAGATCGTATCTCTCTACCACGCCCGCAACGAGCAGGCGGTGGAGATCACTCAGAAGCAGTACGGTACCTACTGCCATACGGTCTCCATGAACATCCTGAACAGCCAACCCGACGCCGAGGAGTGCGTCAACGATACCTGGGTGGCGGCGTGGAACACCATGCCCCCCAAGTGGCCCCAAAGCCTCTGCGGCTACCTGGGCAAGCTCACCCGCAACATCTCCCTCAACCGCCTCAAAGCCCTCCGCAGAGAGAAGCGGGACACCGCCCTGACCGTGGCCTTTGAGGAGCTGGAGGACATCATCCCCGCCCCCGACGAGACCGAGTCCGCGGTGATCTGCGGGTGGCTGGACGAGTATCTGGGGACGCTTCCCCGGCTGGACAGACAGCTCTTCGTGGGGCGGTACTGGTACAACCACAGCGTCAAGGCCTTAGCGCGGCACTACGGTCTGACCGCCAACGCCGCCACCAAGCGCATCACCCGTGCCCGCGAGGGGCTGCGGGATTTCCTCATCGAAAGGGGGTACACACCGTGAGAGGCGAAGTATTATTTGAAAAGATGACGGGTATTTCCGACGAGTTCATCGCCGAGGCGGCCCTGGTGGCTCCCGTGGGAGTAGCCGCGCCCAGAAAGAATCCCTTTGCTTCCCTGTCCCGCGCCCTGAACAGCGGGTGGGGGGTGGCCTGCATCTGCTTCATCGTGGCCATCGCTTCCGTGGTGGGCATGGTGGCTTGGGGGCGGATGGGGGAGATGACTGGCCCCGGAAGCGACCCTGCCGTACGGTTCGCCTTCTCCTACGAGATGACCGCCAACGACGGCTCGGCCTGGAGCGGCACCGCCATGCCCGGGGATATCGTAAACGTCAGCACCACCATCGTCAATCACGGAAAGACCTTCGTGACCGATGACTTTTTCGCTTGGGCAAAATTTGTTTTGCAGGAGGACGAGTCGGTGGTGATCGAGGGAGACTATCCCCTTGTGGAAACCATCAAGCACCCTGTGAAAAATGGGGATCAAGGTACGATTTCCTTCCACTTCCATATTCCCGAAAACGCCACCCCCGGAGTGTACGATCTGGTGCTGTCCTATGACGGCGAAAAGCAGGTGTTCGGCGGGGCTTTGACGGTGGGTGAGACGGAGGGGGAGACCCAACCGCCTGAGGACACCATCGACCGCTACGGTTTCTCCTTTGGCTATGAATTGGGAGGAGACGCCGCCCCGGGCACCTCCTACCACATGGATACGTGGGTGGTCAACGAGGGGGCATCCTTCACCTTTGAGGGTTCCTCCATGGGCTTTGCCCCTTCCGCCGTCCTGATCCACATGGACACGCAGTACCGCATTGAAGGTAACTTCGACACCACCGACGATTATACAACGGTGACCGTCAAAACAGGTGATAAGGGACAGGTCACGCAGGCATTCATGATCCCCGCCGACGCGCCCACGGGAGCGTATGCCTTGCAGTTGTCCTACGACGGCGTTTCCAAGAGCTTTGCGGGGGTGGTGATCGTGGCAGAGCCCACCGTCATAGACCCCGCTGTCCTCTACAACCTCACCATGCCCATCGGCTCCGACCAACTCTACGAGCCCATCGACGAGGCCTACGTGGACGGCGAACTGGTCACTGTCCGCGTCAAATTCGCCACCGTGGTGAGTCCCCTCTTCTTCCTCAATGGCGAGCTCATCACTCCCATAGCGGGGGACGATCAGCTTGGCTACTGGGAGTACAACTTCATCATGCCCCAAAAGGATTCCGAGATCATTTTCCATACCTACGACGGCACGGCTCCTTATGCATACCTTTTAAAATCTTACTATACAGCACATCCCAAAGCGGAATCCGCCTCCGTAAGTCGCATTTACGGCGAATATGAAAATGGCGCTGTTGCCGCTTTGATCAACGGAACTCCCCCCACCGCGCTTGCGTGGGAGGAATCTATCTACACCAAAAAGATCCGATACACAAACGGAAATCAAATTTGGGTGTACCATGAGGGCTCGCTATATACCTTGCAGGAAGCCTACGCGCAAGGTATCCTGTCCCTTGCGGATATTGAAATGATCGAAAATACGCAAAAGGATCTATATCCCGATCTGTATGCCTACGATCTTGAACTGATCCAAATCGCGCGGGAGTATCTATCCGCATACATACCCTCGGATACTTTGGATGATTACTCTGCCAATGTGGGTATGATGCCGGAATCCTTTTCCTACGATGTGGTTTCCTTTTATGCCGACCCGTGGGGAGAACAGATCGCGCTCGTATGGGTAGATCGTGACACATATGCGTGTACCCACGAAATTGATGAAGAAAGATTTAAAAAGTTGGAATCATATCGTCCGTATCTTACCGAGGAAAATATGGTCGCAGCCTTGCGCGCTATTGAAGCACAATTTCTCGATTATAATACCTATCTGCTCTCCCCAGAATTACGAGGTACAATCTACGACATGCATTTATTCGTTTGGTCAAGATTGAACGAATTGATTCTATATGGCACTTACTATTCTCCCGCAGTAGGGGGTCATCACATCAAGCAACACAACTTTGAAGTAAAAATCTGTGATTATACATAAACCGCAAGGCCGCCATCCGAAAGGATAGCGGCCTTGATCCATATATTCATGTTCCGTAAGTCCCATCCGCCATAGCCTTGACCTTGGCGAACAGCTCCCGCTCCTTGGCATCCCACAGGGCGGGATCGCCCTCGTGCTTGACCGAGGTCTCCAGGGACACACAGCCCTCAAAGCCGATCTCGTGGAGGGCCTTGGTGAAGTCCGCCCAATCAATGACACCCTCGCCGGGAAGCCAATGGCGGTCGCCGTGGCCGTCGTTGTCGTGGACGTGGAGGGTGGCCAGCAGATCCTTACCGATGGTGCGAACGGCGTCGGCGGGGGAGTCCCCGTAGACGGCGGCGTGGCCCGTGTCCAGGCACATCTTCATGGCGGGGTGGTTCATGAGTCTCACGAACTCCAACGTCTCATTCCAGCGGGACAGGGGCAAGGAGGTAAAGGGGAGATTCTCAAAGCAGACCGTGACCCCCAGCTCCCTGGCCAGATCGCACAGGGGGGTGAAGTGGTCGAGGTTCATCTGCCACAGCTCCTCCTTGTGGGCGGGGTTGTTCTCCCCGAAGGGCATGATGCAATGGATCACGAAGTTGGGCGCGCCCAAAAGGGCGGTGCCGCGGATGCCCGTCTCCATGGCGGCGTACCGCTCGGCGCGGTCATAGGCCGAAAAGTCCTGCGCCGGCCACCGCCACGCGCCGTGAGTCTGGTTGACGAACAGGCCATTGCTTTCGATGATCGCCCGCTCCCGCTTCAGGGTGGCGGCAAACTCGGACTCGGAGACGTGGAAAATCTTGTTCTCGGTGTGGCAGAACCAGCCGTAATCCAAGGCGTCGTAGCCGTGGGACTTCATGATCCTGAGGCCCTCTTCAAAGCCGTAGGCGTGGATGTAGTCGGAGGTGATGCAGGTCTTCATCATGGTAGATCTCCTTTCAGAATCGTGGAAAGGTTCAAATTTGGGTTTATCGGCGCGTTGGGTTTCAACTTTTAAGGGGGTGATGGGGGCGAAGCCCCCATCACAAAGCGCGAAGGGGGCGGTGTCGGAGGGGGGAACGCCCACTGACGCGCGGCGGAAGCCGCAAGAAAATTTGCTATATCGAAGAACATATGGAACAAGGGATTTTACAAAAATACCGT
>JAFQOC010000218.1 GCA_017420845.1 Clostridia bacterium | reverse complement strand
TACATGCGGATCATGCGACTGATCAAGTGAGGAAACGCGAATGGATAAGAAGAACTTCACATATTACCACGTAGTCAAAAACGAGGATGCCACGCCCTTCTGCCATTTGTGGGAGAAGGGAAACGGCTTTATTGTCGCCGCCGACGGATTGGGTGGCTCCGGCTCTACGGTCCATCGTCTCTCCGATGACCAGTATGCCAAGCTGGCAGAGACCCTGCCCGGCCTGGTCCTGCCCGAGTATTTTCATGAAAATGTCAGCGTGATTGCCGAAGCTCGTGAAGAAGAGGCCATACGAGACATGACCCCGGAGGGACATATTGACGTGGATCGGGTTGCCGGCCTTATTGCTGATGAAGTCCGGGAAAAATTGGCCGAGTCGGAGGAGCACGCGGTTGCGAATGAGGACACCGCGAAAGAAAATGCGGAAACAGTCAATCAAGCTCCTCCCGCGCCTCCTGCGAAAAAGGACGAGACTCCCTTTGATCTGTGGCTGAAGGAGCTGCTTCGCCATATGATCGATGATATCCCCGATACGTCCGCTCTGTGGGGATCCCGTATCGCCATTTCACGCTTTGCCTTCTATATGCTGTCGAATCCTGATACGGATCTTTCCCGTGAGGATGATCGCAAGAAGATCATCGATTTCATTTACAAGGGGATGGCGGCTGTGGCGGATTACTACAGCCTGAGCGCCGGTGATATCAGTGGACAGAGCGTGCTGCCCACGACCCTGGTGAGCATGAAATTCAAGACGGAGGCCGACGGTCAGATCCTGGTAGAGACTGTTTGGGCAGGTGACTCCCGTGCCTACGCCTTCATTCCCGGTCAGGGCATGAAGCAGCTTTCTGTGGATGACGAGGATGAGTCGGGAGCAATCTGTAACCTGTTTACCATGGGGCGATCCAATTCTCCCTTCGCTACCAACCTCCATTACGTGGCGTACCGCCTCCCCGCCAAGAGCGCCATCTTCGTATGCAGTGACGGTGTCTTTGATCCCTATGCTCCCATTGACAACATTGGCGTTGATGCCGTATTCCTGGAGGCGTTGCAAATGGCTACCGACTTTGAGGGTCTGGGAAGTGCCTGGCACGAGCTGTATAGCCCAATGCGTCACGACGATACCTCTGTGGCTTTTCAGGCCTTTGGATTTGAAGACTTTGAGGAGTTTAAGGCTTGCTTCCTGCCTGCCTATGACGGCGTGCTGAAGGCATACGAGGACTATCATACCGGTAAGAAAATTTACCCCATCATTATGGGTGAGGAGGAGCATCCCCAGATTTACGTTGAGGAACGTGCCAATAAACGTATGGAGCAGATCTCGCGTATTTTGGCTGCCAATCTTCTGACCCCCAATGCCCCAGCTGACGTGACGGTCACTCCTAATCTGCGTCGGGCGTACGGCATCTTGAAGAGAAATCAGAAGTGTGACGAGGTGCGGGGCTTCCTGTGTGACGGTCCCTCCAAGGCCGAGGAAATGTTCGTCTATCCCGACGGGAATGCTGCGGATGACCATTCTCGGGCTATCCGCACCCTGATTGACGGTGCTCGTTCCATTATGGAAGCTACCGCTATGCCGAAAAAAATCATGAAAAAGCTGGAAGAGGCTCTTCGTGAGGGAGATGCTCTGGCTGCCTTGATTGAGCAGAGAAAACGTGAAATCGGACAGCTTGCGCTCAAGTGTATCGAGGGTAACCGCATCGTTGAAGCGGTAGGGAATGGCTTGCAGGACTGCTATGATCCTGATTCCTACGAAGAGCTTTTCGAAAAAACGGTTGCTCCCATGCAAAGATTCTTTACCAATCGTACGACAGCATGCAAGACCGTACAGGAGTCGCTGGAAACCGTTTTGGACCATTGGAAGAATAAAAAATCCATGGTGGATCTTCATCCTAAAACGATTGAGATCAGAAAGAAAACGACCGAGAGCAACGAAGAGTATCTGACAATCTTCCAGACTGACCTGCATTTCTTTGAAGATATGAAAAAGCTCATTGACGCATATCTGGAGCTCAAGGATAAGGCGGACAGCTATGGCGCGGAGTATCAGCAAAGACAGCTTGAGCAGTATGAGAAAATGGTTGATGATTTGGATGATGTCACCCTTGCCGCGATTCTGTCCGAGCCCACCGTCTATCTTACCGAAACGGCTCAGGCTCTATTCGTTGCGGACGCAGATATTCCTCTGGAGCAGCTGACGGAAGCCCTTGTCTGCCTGTTTAAGGAACAACCCGATTATTTCAGCGAGGTGATCACAGCCCTTTCCACTTCTGCCGAGCCTACGATTCTGGACGGTATCTTTAACTCCGGACGACTGAAGGTTGCCAGAACCTTTAACAGCTTCGATAAGGATGCCGTTCTGGAGAACAGACTGGTTGTGGATGCCATGGTGGCCGCCTATGAGGATGTGGCGGCCTGGGTCGTTGGATGATCGTTTGCAGCGGTTTGTCCTTTTCATTCCGGGAGCAATTATCGAAGCCACGGTAATCGCGCTCGGTTAGCGCGCTCGGTTAGCGCAGTCCCCATTCTGTAAGAAAGCTATGGTCATACATATGGAAAAGAATCCTATTGACAAGATCTTTGACGAAAATGACAGCGATCCCATTATTCTGTATAACGAGACCGGCCAACAGGTCGCCTTTGAGCAGATCGCGCTGATCCCCCTTGATGGGAGGGTGTACGTGATATTGCAGCCCATTGAATTGCTGGAGGGCATGGCCGATGACGAGGCTCTTGTCTTCGAGATTCTGCAGCATGACGGCGAGGACGTTTTGACGATTGTGTTCGATGAGGAGATCATTGACGCTGTGTTCGATGCATACTATGCTTTGCTGGATGAATCGGAAGAGTAGTCATGCGCGTATCCGATGAGCCCCCGCCTGTGCTTGCGTGTTCATTTTCTTACGTTCAAGCCCCCGCACCACCGCGGGGGCTTTCTGTTTGAAAAAATATCCAAAACCGTAAAGGACATTTTGTCACATCTGCCATTCTATCCATACATAATTTTTTCACACATCTATGGTATAATAGAACAAATAGCTGATTCCGAATTTCATCCCATACGAGTTCACTCGAAAGGACGGTCATCCCATGCCGAAAAAATCCCGTACAAAGCGGTTTATCGAATGGATCGTCACCCTCTGCCTGTCGATCGGAGCGGTGCTGTATCCCCGTAATATCAAGAACGCGTTCCGAAGCGTCACCAAGAACTGGAAGGAATACGTCTGCTTCTATCTGGCCGCGCTGGTCATGACGGCAGGATTCTGGACCGTCGCTTTATGTGCCGAAGCCAATATGCACAAGGCCAAGCAAGCGGTCGCGGAGGAGTTTGACTATCACATTGAGGTAGCCTTACTGGATAATGAGCAGTACGCCAATCTGGACCAGCAGCTCCAATACCAGCTCCAACGGGAGAACGAGTATCTGGCGGACTATTATTGGGTCAATGATGGCAAGCCATTGCTGGACGGCACCTATTCCTGCCGCATCCTGCTGGATACCACGCTGGGTATGGAGGATGCTTACCTGGAGGTGCTAACCGATATCCTGAACCGTGTTACTGCGGGACGGCGGGACATTCGCTTCTCCCCCTTGTATACCTTTGACGCCGATTACGGTATTCCCTATACGGTTCAGCTCTGGACGGTATCCCTTGTGTGGCTGGCTTTTTCCATCCTTATCATGGCGGTGCTGTTCCTCATTCGTCTGGATCACTTCAAATTCATATATGGTATCTATATGACCTGCGGAGCCGATTTCACCACCCTTATGGGAGCCGCCGGCGGCGAGCTTCTGGTCATTACGGTGTTGACTTGGCTTCCTGCGACCCTCATCGGTGTGGGTATTGCCGCCGCGTTGTACATTCCTCAGGGTGTCGGTCTGTGGTTTTCGATGGCAACCGTGTTGATTCCTTTGCTGGGCGGGCTCATTGCCGTCATTTCCTCGGTGTGGTTTCCCATGCGGAAAATGTCCAAGCAACCCCCCGTCCGCCATTTGCAGGCAGGGGACAATACCAATCTGGTCTCCTCCCCCCGCCGATCCTTCTTTCTCTTTGGGGAGGACTTCCCGGGGAAATACGAGCTGTACGGCTTCTGGCGTATGCGGAAATACTATCTCCGTCTGGTCCTATCCGCTATTCTGTTCGCCGCCTTCTTTATTTCTGGCCTGTACATCGCGGAGCTGGAGACTTACCACAGCGAGCTGGATCCCTTTGAATACGTCGTTGCTTACCGACCCGCCAACTACTACGAGGAGGCTGAGACCGAGGAGGGGGAGATCATCGGGGATGAGCCCTGGGTGCCTACTGACGATCAAGCTGACATGATCCGTTCCGACGTGGATCTGTTTTTAGAGGATGTGGAGGCGGTCCCCGGAGTGAGTCACGCCGAGTGGGAGGTAGGCTTATCGGGAGGATTCGCGCAATCCCACCTTCTTCTCAAATCGGGTCAGTTATATGACGCAGGCAGCTATACCGTAACCAGTAAGGAGCGAGCCTCCGAGGGCTTCCAATGGGCGGTCAATAACTACGTCTATACGGTCACGGATCAGCTTTGGATTGACAACATGCTGAAGCATGAGCTGGCCACTTTTGAGGGTGACCCCTACGCTGTTCTCACCACCCCCAACGGTGTCATCATCAGCGAGGATGTTTACAACAAGAAGACCTATGACTTCCAACCCGGTGACAAGATTGTGGTAGCAATTTTTGAAGAGGTACAAGGGGGCATTGAGATGGTCTTTGATCCCCGGGAGCTGCTCCGTCAGCAGATCGACAACTTCAAATTCCGCTATGAAACCTTCACGGTCTGCGCTGTAGTCAGTGGCTTGAACTCCGAAGCGGGCATCACCTTCGGTGTCACCGACGCTACCTACACCGCTCTGACAGGACGCCCCTCCAGCCGCACCGAGCTCAAGATCTACATGGAGAAGGGAACCGATCTGGATACCGTCCGCGCCGCCGAGGGACAGCTTCGCAAGGCTGTCAGCTCCTTCTCGGATTGGCTGGTTACCCCTACGGGCAACTACTTTGAAACCGGTATCAAGAGTCTCAAAAACGACAACGCGGTGGTTTTGACTCTGGCTGTTTGCCTGCTCCTGATCTCCCCCATGGTCTGGTATTTCTCCCAGATCATGTTCTATCGCAAGAGACGCAACGAGTTCGCCGTCCTTCATGCCTTGGGTGCCCCCGACGACGCTTTCGCCAAGATTCATCGACTGGCCGGCGGAATACTTTCGGGAGCGGCCTTTCTTACGACGGTGCTTTTATCCCTGTTGTGCAACTATCTGGTCTATTTCACCGTGACCACCCTGCTTCCCAAGCTCCATCTCACCGAAAGCATCCACTACGAATTCCATCTATCTATCCCCGCCCTCATCGCCTGCGTGCTCATATCCGTTCTCTGCGGATTCATGTCCTGCGAGCTGCCCTATCGAATGTACACCAAGCCCGATATTGGCGTGCGGAGAGTGGATTGAAAAGAAGATACGAAGGATACAAGATACACGCCGAGCAAGCTCGGCAGATACATGATATTTTGTGTTCCTCCGTATCCCGTATCTCGTATCTCGCAGGAAGCTTGTCAAGAAAAACGGACAAATTAAGAAGTTAAATTTTGAAAGAATTCATGGGGAATCAAGTAACCGTATCTTGTATCTTATATCTGAAATACATCCCTTTATTCCAATAGGAAAGGAAATTTGTTATGTCAACCGAAATCAATAAAGATAGAGTCATTCTGGAGGCCACCGACGTGGTGCGCCAGTACACCCAGTCCGACGAGGTCATTACCGCCGTTAACCGCGCCTCCATGAAGGTCTACGAGGGGGAATTTATCGCCATTGTGGGTGCCTCCGGCTCGGGTAAATCCACCCTCCTTCATTTGCTGGCGGGGATGGACCGCCCCCAGGCGGGAACCATCACCATTCGCGGGCAGGAGATTACCGCCATGAACGCCGACGAGTTGGGGCGTTTCAGAGGAAATTACCTGGGTATGGTGTTCCAGACCCATAATCTGATCCCCCAGTTCACGGCTCTGGAAAATATCCTCATCCCCACCCTCATGTGTCACAAGGAGGGAGCCTCCTATGAGGAAATGTTCAAGAAGCTGGTGGTGTCTCTGGGCATCGAGGACCGACTCCACCACCTCCCCTCGGAGCTGTCGGGCGGTCAGCAGCAGCGCGTGGCCATCGCCCGCGCCCTCATCAATATGCCCCACATCCTCTTTGCCGACGAGCCCACGGGCAATCTGGACCGCGCCAACGCCGACGAGGTGCTGGAGCTGCTTCTGGAGACTAAGAACATGATCGGCCAGACCCTCATCATGGTCACCCACGATATGTCCATCGCCGAGAGAGCAGATCGGGTTTTCCGCATGGATGACGGAAAGCTGGAGCTGTGTAATCGGAGATCCGCACGGTAATTTGGCTGATAGAACAAAAAGAGAACGATGCCCCGCGAAGGGCACGTTCTCTTTTTGCGATATTTGCGATAGGGGAAATCACTCCTCCGAAGGCTTGTCCTCAGCGGGAGCGGAATCTTTTTTAGCGCGGGGCTTGCGGGGGGCGCGGGGCTTGCTCACCTTGGTGGGCTTGCTCTCAAAAGTTGCCTCTTGGGGGGACTCAGTAGCCTCGACTTTCGTCTCTTCTGCTTCGGATGCGGCAGCCTTTTCCTCGGTTGAATCGGTTTTCTTTTTTGCAGGAGTCTTTTTCTTGGCGGGGGCTTTCTTGGCGGGCTTGGATGCTTCAGCCTTGTTCTCTTCGGCTACGATCTCCTCCGCCTTGCTCTCTTCAACTTTGATCTCCTCGGACTTGACCTCTTCGGGCACGATCTCCTTGCCGGCATCCTCCGTAGGAGCAGACGCAATCTTCTTTTTCGACGTAGTTTTCTTCTTGGGGGAGGATTTCTTGACGGGCTTGGTATTGGCTTCGGATATCTCTGCGGGCATCTCTTCGACGGGAGCCTCTTCGATGGGAGCTTCTTCGGCGGGAGCCTCTTCGACGGGAGCCTCTTCGGCGGGAGCTTCTTCCACGGGAGTCTCTTCCAGAGGAGTTCCTTCCACGGGAGCCTCTTCGACAGGAGCTTCTTCGGCGGGAGCCTCTTCGACGGGAATCTCTTCCACGGGAGCTGCTTCGACGGGAGCCTCTTCGACGGGAGCCTCTTCGACGGGAGCTACTTCGACGGGAGCTACTTCGACGGGAGCCTCTTCGACGGGAGCTACTTCGATGGGAATCTCTTCCACGGGAGCCTCTTCGACGGGAGCCTCTTCAACGGAAATCTCTTCAACAGGGACCTCTGCTACAGGCATCACATCTACGGAATCGGTCTGCACATCCACAATACGTGCAGGAGTCTCGGAGGAGTCGGCGGAGCGATCCATTTTTCCCTTGGAAATTTTTTCGGCCTTGAATGCTTTCTCCGCCTTGGCCGGTTCCTTGACAACCACTGCGGCGGCCAGCTTTTCCACCTTGGCAAGCATTTTCGCGGCGGCCTTTTCGGTGGCCTCGGCCAGGGTCTTTCCGGAATCGTTGAGGCTGATCTTAACCTGCTTACCCTTGGCATCCTTGTACTTCAGGGTGCAGGATGCTACGGGACGGGCATTGGGGGCATTGGGAGGCGTTTCTCCGTAGATGGGTTGCTCGAAGCCCAGAGAAGCGCAGAGAACGGCCAGCTTCTCCCGGTTGGTGGGAACGGAGGACCTTTCCGTGGGCACGGGCATCTCTGCGGGGGACACGGTTGCGTCTACGGGAGCGGTTTCCTCCAAGGGGGATTGCACGGCGGCAGGGGGGACAGCAACCGGGAGTACGGTCTCTGCGTTTTCCGTGGGGGCGGAAACGGCCTCGGGAGCCACGTCGATCGGAGATTCCTCCAGGGTGTCTTCTGTTTCCTCGAAGGCTGAGACTGTCTCCTCGTCGGGATCATCGGGGATCATGGCTTCGTCCGGCTCTTCCACGGTGGATGGATCCTCGGGAAGGGAAGTCAGCTTGTCGTAGTCAAATGCTTCAATGTCGGCAGGGGTTCGGCGGGGATCGATCCCCAACTGGCGCAGGATAAAGGAGCGGATGAGGGCTTCGTTCTGGTAGGAGTCCAGGTAGATGGCGCCTACCAGAGCCTCAAAAATGTCCGCGTATGCCTTCTCGCTGTCCTTGCGAAGCTCAGCGTCACGGTTCTGGGCGCGGAGGTAGCGGGCAAGCCCCAGAGCCTTGACACGCTCGATGAGGTAGCGGTTGCAAACGTAGTGGGAGCGTAGATCGGTGAACTGCTCCACCGTGCGCATGAAGAACAGGCCGTCCTCCAGCATGTGGGCGTATTTGGCCATGAAGTAGTTGGTGACGTGGTAGTTCATGAGGGTATCACCGTAGAACTCCAGGACCTCGTTGTCGGGGGCCTCGGGGTCGATCTTCAGGTAGGTCTTGCGGGTCAGGACCTGCACCAGCAGGCGCTTGTCGCGGAAGGTGTAGCCGATGGCCGCCTCAATGCGGCGGATGGCTTCGGTGTTGTGGACGGTCAGCATGGGGGAATTCCTCCGTATGTGCGGCAGAGGGATGCGTGCCGTTATTTTGTATTTTGGGGACGCTCTCGCTCCGCTTCACCGCAGAAAGCTGCGGGAGGGAGCTTGTACTGTACCCTGCCGTGACACCGCCGCCCCTGCATCCCATAGGCGTGCGCGCATCATCTGACAAGGCCGAAGCCGAGACCGACCAAAATCGACCCCATATCCCAAGCGAGCCGAGCGTCGGGCGGACACAGGCGCGGGAGCCGAGAGCAGTACCGGGGGGCACAGCCTCGGGCGCGCGGGGGCGGGAGAACCGCCTGTCCGAGCTCGGAGCGGAAGGAATGGGGGAGACCTGCGGTGGGCTTCGGCTTATTATAACATAAGCAGGGGGATTTGTCAAGGTGGGGGCCGGATGAGTACGGATCAAAAATTTACATCTCCCCATTGAATTCCCTCGCAAACTATGCTATAATAAACTGTCTTCTTATGTCCCCTCACTCTACATACGAAAGGAACACCACCATGACCTCCATCAAGATCTTCGATAAACCCCTCGCCACCCTCTCCTCCCTCGTAGCCGCCATCGACGCGGGCGAGCTGGACGCTACCTTCGAGGCCCTCGGCTCCGCCGGTGGAGCCCCTGCTCAGAGAGAGCGTGCCAAAAAGCTCTGCGAGACCTTCGCCTCCATGTACGGCGCCGACCGTGAGGTGGGCCTCTTCACCGTGGCCGGCCGCAGTGAGCTGTCGGGTAACCACACCGACCACAACCACGGCTGTGTCATCGCTGCCTCCATCAGCCTCGACGTGCTGGCCGTTGCCTCCCCTCGCGCCGACGGTATCATCCGCCTGTGGAGCGAGGGCTTCGGTGAGGATACCGTGGAGATCGCTGCTTATCATGAGCCTGATCCTGCCAAGTTCGGTACCTCCGCCTCCCTGATCGCGGGCGTTTGCAAGGGCTTTGAGAATAACGGATTCTCCGTAGGCGGCTTTGACGCCTGCACCGTGTCCACTGTCTTCAAGGGATCGGGGCTTTCCTCCTCTGCCGCCTTTGAGGACATGATCGGCACCATCCTCTCCCACCTTTACAACAAGGGCGAGGTGGACGAGGTCTCCTTCTCCAAGATCTCCCAGTACGCCGAGAATCAGTTTTTCGGTAAGCCCTGCGGACTCATGGATCAGGTGGCCTGTGCCGTGGGCGGTATCGTGGCCATTGACTTCGCCGACCCCACCGCCCCCGTCATCGAGGCTCTGCCCTTTGACATGACCGCCGCCGGCTACCATCTCTGTATCGTTAACACCGGCGGAAACCACGCCGACCTCACCGACGATTACGCCGCTGTCCCCGCCGAGATGAAGGCTGTGGCCGCTCACTTTGGTAAGTCCGTCCTGCGCGAGGTTACTGCCGAGCAGGTAATTTCCGCCATGCCCGCTCTCCGCGAGACCGTGGGTGACCGTGCCATTCTCCGCGCCCTCCACTTCCTCTCGGAGAATGGCCGCGTAGCCGCCCAGAAGGCCGCCCTCCAGGCCGCCATCGCCGCCACCGACATAGAAACCCGCGACACCGCCGTGGACAAGTATTTTGAGGGGGTGCTGGCCTCGGGCCGCTCATCCTTCTGCTATCTCCAGAACGTCTATACCACCAAGAACATTACAGAGCAGGGGCTGTCTCTTGCCCTTTGCCTTTGTGACTCCTTCTTCGCGGGCGGGAAGGGAGCCTTCCGTGTACACGGAGGAGGCTTCGCGGGCACCATTCAGGCCTACGTTCCCACCGAGCGTGTGGAGGCGTTCACCGCCCTTATGGACGGTGCCTTCGGTGAGGGAGCTACCTACGATCTTCGCATTCGTCCCGTGGGTGCCGCCAGAATTGCCTGATTGCAACAAAAAATTACAAATACAACCATTTGTTAAGGAGACCCTATGTTTTCCCCCAATCGAAACTCTCCTCTGCTCCCCCGTGACGGCAGAACCGACCGACCTGTCTCCAAGGAGAACAAACGCCGTCTGGGCATTACGGCTGCCCTCACCGTTGTTCTCTTTGTAATCTGGTTTGGCGGCATTGCCGTGGCTGAGATGCTGCAGAACCCCGTGATTCTCTATGTTCTTCTGACGGTATATTGCGTGGCCTTCGCCGTCATTCTTCTCGTTTACCTGATCTACAACCGCGCCTTTGTGAACAAGGACGTGACTGAGGATATGCTTCCGATGGATTGGAATGCCGATAAGCGGAAGGCCTTCGTGGAGGACACACGCCGTCGTGCGGAAAAATCCCGCTGGATGCTTCAACTGATCATCCCCTTTGTTGTGGTCTTTATGGCTGAGGCTCTGTACCTTTTCGTCTTTGACGGCTATCTGGCCAAGCTCTTTGGAGGTTGAGCGACATGTCCCTGTATCGTCTCTGTACCCTGTATTCCGGATCGGGAGGGAACGCCGCCTATCTGGAGACGCCCACGACCCGCATTCTCATTGACGCGGGGAAATGCACCCGCACCCTGCTTTCATCCCTGAAATCCATCGGTGTTTCCCCCGACACCCTGGATGCCATTCTGATCACCCATGACCATACTGACCACGTGTCGTCGCTGGAGGTCTTGACCAAAAAGCACCCCATCCCCGTTCATATCCTCTTGCGCTCCGCTCTCCGCTATCGGGATACTCAGCCCGAAGCTCTGTGCAAGTGCTTTCGCCTGTATGAGAAAGCACCATACACGGCGCGGATCGGGGACGTAACCGTCATGGCCTTTGAGACCCCACACGACAGCCGTGCCTCGGTGGGCTTCCGCCTGGAATTTCCCGACGGAGAGGGCGTGACCCGTGTGGGCTACGCCACCGACATCGGACACGTCTCCCGCCCCATCCGAGAGGGATTGACGGGCTGTGACGCGGTGGTGATCGAATCCAACCACGACGTGGATATGCTCATGGACGGCCCGTATCCCTATGAACTGAAGCTTCGCATCCGGGGAAAGCGGGGACATCTCTCCAATAGGGAGTGTGCCGATCTCTGCGCCGAGCTGGCAGGGCAGGGAACCACCCACTTTCTGCTGGCCCATCTGAGCGAGGAGAACAACCACCCCGACCTGGCCTTCGATGAGACCTTCTCCGCCCTGGCGGGCTATGAAACCACTCTCCGCGTTGCCGCATCCGACCAAGTCACCATGCTGGTAGGCGAGGCCGACTCCCCCATTCCCAAGACTGTTGCCAACCAACAGGAGGTGCCCTTATGATGCCCCAGACCGTCCGCTTCATCACGGTGGGCAACCTGAAGGAGTCCTACCTCCGCGAGGCCGCCGCCGAGTACAAAAAGCGCCTTTCGGGGATGTGCCGCGTGGAGGAGATCGAGCTCAAAGAAGTCAAGCTCCCCGACGACCCTTCCGAATCTGAGATCAAAAAGGCTTTGTCAGAGGAAGCCAAAGCCATCCTCGCCGCCATCCCGCCCCGCTCCTTCCCCATAGCTCTCTGCGTGGAGGGCAAGCAGATGTCCTCCCCCGACCTCTCCCGCAAGCTGGAATCGGTCACGGCGGAGTGCGGTACCCTCTGCTTCATTATCGGCTCCTCCCACGGCCTGGCCCCCGAGGTCAAGTCCGCCGCCAAAATGCGGCTGTCGGTGTCCGAGCTGACCTTCCCCCACCAGCTCATGCGGGTGATTTTGTACGAGGCGGTATACCGCTGCTACCAGATCGCCAAGGGGTCGAAGTACCATAAGTGAATCATTGTGAAAGGAGAGACGATAGGTTTCTCCTTTTCTTGTTTGCAGTTGTATAGTTTTCAAATTTGGGTTTATCGGTGCGTTGGGTTGCGGCTACGCCAAG
>JAFQOC010000217.1 GCA_017420845.1 Clostridia bacterium | reverse complement strand
GCTCCCCCGCACCGACAAACCCAAATTTGAACATATTTTCCCCTTTGAAGGGTCCTTTGACGGCGGTATCCGCCGTCCCACAGAAAGCAGGTGAAACCTATGGCAGACGTGAAGAAGATCGCGTTGATAACCAATTTCAACATATACGAGAAGGCGGGGGCCGCCATGCAGGTGGCGCAGAGGCTGTCCGCTTATCCCTGCGAGGTGATGGTGGCCTCCTTCAACCGCGACAAGGTGCTCCGCATGAACCGCGGGCGGTTGCAGTTCACCTTCCTCCCCATGGACGAGCTGTACGCGAACGCCGATCTCCTCATTGTTTTAGGCGGAGACGGCACCATTCTGGAGGCGGCCCGCCGCTCCGCCCAGCGTCAGACTCCCATTCTGGGGATCAATCTGGGTCGGGTGGGCTATATGGCCGAGCTGGAAATGGGGGAGCTGGAGCTCTTGAGCCGGCTCTTCGACCGCGTCACCGCCGAGGGGCATAAGCCCTCGTCCTATGAGATCGAACTGCGCTCCATGCTCCACGTGGAGGTGCTGAACCAGGGCGGTGAGGTGCGCCAACAGATGTACGGACTCAACGACGCCGTCATCACCAACGGCTCGGTCTCCCGTATCGTGGACATTGAGCTGTCCGAAAACGGCATTCCCGTGACCACCTACCGCGCCGACGGCCTCATCGTGGCCACGCCCACGGGCTCCACCGCTTACTCCATGTCGGCGGGCGGCCCCATCACCGATCCCCGCGTGAAATGCTTCTGCGTGACCCCCATCTGCCCCCACTCGTTGGCCGCTCGCCCCATGATCTTCCCCGACGACTCGATCCTGGAGATCCGCAACATCTGCCAGCGGGAGAAAATGCTTTTCCTCACCGTGGACGGCCGCACAAACTGCGAGCTGTACCGGGGAGAGGTGGTCCGCATCACCCGCTCGGCTTTGGAGACACGGCTGGTGCGTCTCAAGACCTGCGGATTCTACGACAGACTGCGGATGAAGATGTCCGAGCATTACTGATCCTGCTTCCCATTCTTCATCAGACGATATCGGATCGTCGGGACGTTGAACCGGTTCAACGTCGATCCCAACACAATCTTTTCTCAAAACCGATTTCCCAAAGGAGATGTACCGACCATGAAAAAGAACCGTTTGGACAAGATCATAGACATCATTACCACCTGTGAGGTGGAGACCCAGGATGAGCTGATTACATACCTGAAGGACGCGGGCTACGCCGTCACCCAGGCCACCGTTTCCCGTGACATTCGGGAGCTGAAGCTGGTGAAGGTCATGACGGGGCGGGGAAACTACCGCTACGTGCTCCCCAAGGAGGACAAGGACACCCGCCGTCTCCACATCAGCCACGCCCTGGCCGAGACCATCGTGCGGGTGGAGGCCGCCCAGAACCTCATCGTGCTCCACACCTACGCGGGCATGGCCCAGGCCGTGGCACTGGAGGTGGATCACCTGTCCCATCCCAGCCTGCTGGGCTGTGTGGCGGGGGACGATACCATCATCATCGTGGCGCGGGACAATGCCTCCGCCGCGGCTCTCTCGGAGCAGCTCCAGGAGATGATCCGGGCAAGGGCGAAGGGGGAAAAGTAAGAGGACGGCGCCTGCGGTCACAGGGGCGCATCGGATGGTGCCTTTCCCGATTCCGATATGAAGGGATCCCGTTTGTCGGTCGTTTACGGGCGGGACGGGGTCCCCAATCTGTTTTTTTTGAAAAAATTTCATGGATCCTGTCATATTTCGCCTTTTTTGGTGTCTGTACGTATATAGACCGATCCGCGCGAAAGGAGTTACCTATGGAGACCCTGTACGAGCTTCCTCATTCCGATCCTCCCTTTCCCATCAGCCACGCTACGGTGGCGCTGACGTTCATTTTCGTGTTCCTTCTGTGTGGGTTTATTACCTTCATCCGTGCCTTTCAGGTCGAGATGCACCGCCCAACCTTATTGAACCGTTCTCCCAAGCGGCTCCGCGTGGGGTACGTGGCCTTTATCCTGTTGGGATCCCTTGTCTTTACGGGGGTCTTTGCCTTGATGGGGGTGGCCTACATCGACCAAAAGAGGGAATACGAGGCGGTCGTGCTGGCCTACGAGAGAGGGGACTACGAGGTGGTGGAGGGGCCTGTGGAGAACTTTATCCCCCAGCCGCGGGAGAAGCATGCCGCGGAGTCCTTTGAGATCAATGGGGTGGTGTTCAAGTACCCCATCGGCCATCACTACGGCTACGACACGACCTACTTTGAGGGCGGCGCGATCCGCTGGGAGGGGGAGGTCCTCCGTATTGGCTACATCCCCTATGAGGGGGATAACCTGATCGTTTTGATCCAAGAACCGTGATCCAAGTGTGAGAGGTGTACCTATGCTGGAATCCTTACATATTGAAAATATTGCCGTTATCAAGTCGGTGGACATCGACTTTTCCGAGGGACTTTGCGTGCTGACGGGTGAGACCGGTGCGGGCAAGTCCCTGCTCATCGACAGCGTGAGCTTTCTTACGGGCGGGCGGGTCAGCCGTGACCTCATCCGCGCGGGGGAGGATCGCGCTCTGGTCAGCGCCCTGTTCTCCCCTCCCGAGGGGGAGCTGGCGGCGGCTCTTTCGGAGCTGGGAATCGACCTGCCCGAGGGGGACGGCCTTCTGCTTCAGAGGGTATTGACCCGTGACGGCCGTTCCACCGCCCGCATCAACGGCCGCGCCGTGACCCAGAGCATTCTCCGCGAGGCGGGGGCTCTCCTCATCAACATTCACGGGCAGAGCGACAACCAGAAGCTCATGCAGGCGTCGGCCCACCGCGCGCTTTTGGACGACTACGCCCAGAACGGTGACGAGCTGGCTCTGTATCGGGAGCTGTATGGGGAGTGGAAGGCCGTCAGAGACGAGATGGCGAGTCTGCGCCGCGACGTGGCCGAGCGCATCCGTCTCAGAGAGATGCTGGAGTTTCAGATCAAGGATATTGATGCCGCCAAGCTGAAGGCGGGGGAGGAGGAGAAGCTCACCGAAAGGCGGGACAAGCTCCTCCATCTGGAGAAGATCAACCGCCAGGTGAGCCTGGCCTGCCGTGCCCTGCGGGACGGGGAGAAGTCCACCGTCATGAGTCTGTGCGACCGCGCCGAGGGGGCTTTGACCGCCATCGCGGGGATCATTCCCGAGTGCGACGAGCTGATCGAGCGCATCGGTGCCATCCGCGCCGAGGCCGAGGACATTGCCGAGCGGGTGCGGGAGTTTGCCGACGAGGACGTGGGGGATCCCACCGCCGAGCTGGACCGTCTGGAGGGGCGGTTGGATACCATCAGCCGTCTGGGACGGAAGTACGGCGCGGGGGTGGAGGCCATTTTGCAGTTCCGCGAGGAGGCCGCCGCGCGGCTGGTGGCCATCGACACCGCCGACGAGCGGATCGGGGAGCTGGAGCAGGAGGAAGCGGGGCTTCGCAAGCGGCTTGCCGACCGGGGCGCCGAGCTGACCGAGATCCGCAGGTCTGCCGCCAAGGCTTTGAGTCAGGCCGTGCAGGAGGCGTTGGCCTTTTTGGATATGCCCAAGGTGCGGTTTGAGGTGGCGGTAAAGGCTTCCGCCGAGTTCGGGGCCTATGGCTGTGACGAAGTGGAGTTTTTGCTGTCCGCCAACCCCGGAGAGCCTGTGGGGCCTATGGTCCGCATTGCCTCGGGCGGAGAGCTGTCCCGCATCATGCTGGCCATTCGGAGCGTGCTCAACGAGAGGTACGGAGTCCCCACCGCCATCTACGACGAGGTGGACACGGGCATCTCGGGGCGCACCGCCAGAAAGGTGGGCATCAAGCTGGCTACCATCGCCAAGACGTCCCAGGTGGTGTGTGTGACTCACTCGGCCCAGATCGGGTCCTTGGCCGACGCCCACTACGTGATCGAGAAAAAAGAGACCGTGTCGGGCGGGGAGACCCGCGCCGAGACAAGCGTGCGCCGTATTGAGGAGGTTGACCGCGTGGAGGAGATCGCTCGTATTCTGGGGGGCTTGAACGTTACCGACTCCCAGCGGGCCGCCGCAAGAGAGCTGATCGCGGGGAAGGGGGAGCTGTGATATGAGTAAGGCACCCAAGACCAACGCCATGCGGCAGCTGGACGCCGCGAAGATCCCCTACGAGGTGCTGACCTACGAGGTGGATGAGAACGATCTGTCGGGGACTCACATTGCCGCCCAGATCGGGTTGCCTCTGCCCATGGTCTTCAAGACCCTGGTGGCCAAGGGGGACAAGACGGGGCATTTGGTGTTCTGCATTCCCGTGGACAAGGAGATCGACTTGAAGGCCGCCGCCGCGCTGACGGGGAACAAGAAGATCGAGATGGTCCACGTCAAGGAGCTTCTGGGTCTGACGGGGTACATCCGAGGCGGTTGCTCGCCTATTGGTATGAAGAAGAAATTCCCCACCTACTTTGACGCCACCGCCGCGGATCATGAGAGGATCACCGTGAGCGCGGGGATCAGAGGGGCGCAGATGCTGGTGGATAGGGAAGTACTGGTCAGATTCGTGGACGGGAGGCTCATTGACGTGGCGAAATGAGGCTTTGCCCCTTATGACATGAAAAGAGAAGAAAAATTTTCGCGGATTTTTGCGGCTTTCTTCTCTTTTTTGTCATATAGGCGGGGTGGAGCGTGTTTATATAGGTGAGGGCATCTTTGCCATATCCATCGAAAGGAATTCCATCATGCGAGACGAACAAATACTTGATCTCTACTTCGCCCGTGACGAGCAGGCCATCGCGGTGTGTGAGTGGCAGTTCGGTGCCGCCTGCAAGCGGCTGTCCATGAGCATCCTCCACAGCGAGCCCGATGCCGAGGAGTGTGTCAACGACACCTGGCTGAGGGCATGGAACGCCATCCCTCCCAAGAGACCTACCCCTCTGCGGGCCTTTCTGCTCCGTATCACCCGCAATCTCTCCATCAACCGTCTGCGCTACAACCGCGGTGAGTGCCGCGACCAAAACCTGACGGTAGCCTTTGACGAGCTGGAGGACTGCATCCCCATGCCCGAGGAGCATTCCCCCGCGTTGGCGGAAATGCTGTCGGAATTTCTGCGTACCCTGTCCGAGCAGGAGCGGCTTCTGTTCATGGGGCGGTATTTCCACGCCCTCCCCGTAGAGGAGCTGGCGCGGCGGATGGGGCTGAGGGCCAATACGGCCTCGGTCAAACTCCGCCGCATCCGTGAGGCCCTGCGGGCATTTCTGACCGAAAGGGGGTATCGGGTATGAAGGGCATGACGGCGTTTGCCTGTATCAGCGATATTGACCTTGACCTGATTGAGGAGTCCGTGGTTCTGCTGGAGCGCGGCATTCCTTACGGGAGCATAACCGCCCCCCGACGGGGACGTGAGTCCGCCCTGTCCCGCTTCTTCGGGAGCGGCTGGGGCGTAGCGATGATCTGCGCGGTAGTGAGCATCAGCGTCCTGTGCGCCATCGTCTGGGCAGGACAGGGAGAGTGGGTCTCGCCGCCTGTCGTGGGGACAGAGGAGTCGGATACCCCCGCAGAGTCCGAGTCTCCTACCGAGGCCGAGACCTTGACCCCCTCCGAAAAGCTGGCCTTCCGTTCCAACGGGGACGGTACCTGTATTCTAACGGGTATCGGCAAATGCCGCGATGAGCGGGTGGTAGTGCCCACTCATTCTCCCGACGGTGATCGGGTGATAGCGATTGCGGAGGGTGCCTTCAAGTCCTGTGACCGACTTGTGGGCATGATTTTGCCCGAGGGGATCACGGAGATCCCCGACGAGTGCTTCTACGGCTGTGGCAGTCTGGCGCTTGTGACCATCCCCGAGGGTGTGGAGGTCATCGGTGAATATGCCTTTTCCCGATGTACAGCCCTGACCGAGGTGAAGCTGCCCTCGACTCTGCGCCGTGTGGAGGCCTTTGCCTTCAACAGCTGTCGTGCTGTGACCGCGCTTGATCTGCCTGACGGTCTGGAGGCTCTTGGCCGTGGGGCGTTTGCCCGCTGTGAGGGGCTGACAAGGCTGGAGCTTCCCGCCGGCGTGACGGATATCGGTCAGGAGGCCTTTCTGGAATGCACGGGGCTTCGGACCGTGACGCTGCCCGATGGGGTGGAGCGCATGGAGCACAGCACCTTCTTTGGCTGTACTGCTCTTACTGAAATCAACTGGCCTGCGGGGGTCACAGAGGTGCCCTCATCAGCATTCATGAATTGCCTGTCTCTGGCGAGCGTGGTACTCCCCAAGGGAGTAACCGAGATTCAGGGGGCCGCCTTTGAGGGTTGTACGGCCCTGAACAGCGTGACGCTTCCCGATAGCCTTATGGAGGTTGGGAGCCGTGCTTTTGAGGGGTGTCGTGGGCTGAAGGATATTTACTACGGAGGAAGTCAGAAGGGATGGAACCGCGTTCGGATCGATTCTGACGGGAATCGGGCACTGACGCAGGCCGTTCTTCACGAAAACTACGGAGAACCCATTGTGCATCCCGAAATTACCGAGGGAGGCTTGATCTTTATCTCCCAAGGCGACGGCACCTGTAGGATCAAGGGGGCCGACAAAACCTATGCGGGAAGTCTCATAGTACCCGAGCGCTCTCCTTACGGCGACGTGGTTACCACCGTAGCTATCGGTGCCTTCAAGGAGTTTTCCAAGCTCACGTCGGTCACCCTGCCCCATAC
Organism: Clostridia bacterium; assembly: GCA_017420845.1. Classification (GTDB taxonomy): domain Bacteria; phylum Bacillota; class Clostridia; order Oscillospirales; family CAG-272; genus CAMEON01. Next base: position 1,619 of record JAFQOC010000217.1, on the reverse strand, counting down.
CGTCACCGTCATCAAGATCAGCGCCTTCCAGGGCTGCGGCTCGCTGGTCAGCGTGGATCTGCCGCCCGAGGTTACCGAGTTCGGCCGTGCCATGTTCGACCGATGCGGGGAGTTGAAATCGGTGGTTCTGCCCGCGGGGCTTACCGAGATCCCCGCCGCTACCTTTCAGACCTGTGTCAGCCTGGAGAGCGTGGTGGCAACGGAGGGGGTCACCTCCATCGGAGCCGGCGCCTTCAACGGCTGTCGGTCCCTTCGCGAGCTGACCCTTCCCGCCGGATTGAAGTCCATCGGTCAGTCAGCCTTCCAGAACTGCTGCGGACTGCGCACCGTCTACTACGGCGGTAGCCGCGCCGAGTGGGAGCGAGTGGAGGTGGAGCCGCTGAATAACGCATATGTTCAGTATGTGGATGTGGTGTTTCAGTAAAATAGCCGTTGTTTCGTCAAACCGATACATCCAATTCGGATGCCGATTAACCGGTATTGAATTATTTACAAACGCTCCAAATTGTGCTATAAGACTGTCAAATAGAAGAAAGGCGTACGATCATGCAAAAAAGCATATACCGGATGAAGCTTTCGACTCTTATTATCCTTGTTTTGCTCTGCTGCATGGCTATGACTTCCTGCGGAACATACTTGCCGGATTACGTGAGATTTTGGCAGGAGATATCTCCGCCGGATATGATTGAATGGAATGATGAGGACAGCATTACGTACAACGGAACAAAATATGTGAGCATAAGGAATACCGCCGGCAAGATCAGTGCCGACTATGATTCGGAGGATTGCGTAAAGATCGCAACCATGCCGTTCAGCTATCTGTTGGGTGCTGTTTCGGTGTTTTACGCCGACAACACGGAGAACCCGGACATCATTTCCTGCGACAGAGGGAACGATATCTGGGTAAGGGAAGGAATCAATATTGATGAGTTGATCATGGATAATCTTTGTGCTGTCAGCGATACGTTTTCGTTTCGTATCCGCGACGTGATCACGGATGAGGTGATTCCGTATTCATCGGAATTGGGAAACCGACGCTCCTTGCTTAATCTGTGGTTTCCCTTGGAGGAATACCGCGCATTCAGTTTTTGTGTTACCGTTGTTCCGCTTGACGGAGAACTCTACCTTCAATACGTTTGGAATTCCGATTTCTACAAGATCACAGATGAGTTTGAAGCGGATCTGTATGCGAACGGATTGATCGATTCCTAAAAATTGAACCGAATCGTTACATGAAATATGGCGTATACCCCACGGAAAATTTCTCCGTGGGGTATGTTTTTTTGAAAAACATCTTGCAAAATAAAGAAAACTATGATATAATATATCAGTTACGGTACCCGTATCCTTTTGTCGCGCTTATTTTCGGGTATCACAGACCTACGAAAGGAAGAAATCGTTATGATGATACAGATCAAGGCTCTGATCGCCGACGGCATTCTGGAAGGTGTGAAGTCCATCGCCCCCCAGAGTGAGATGACCGCCGAGGACGTATTGGGGCTTCTGGAATACCCCCCCGATCCTGCTATGGGTGACATCGCTCTGCCCTGCTTCAAGCTGGCCAAGACCCTGCGCCGCTCCCCTGTGCAGATCGCTTTGACCCTGGCTCCTCTGGTGAG
>JAFQOC010000216.1 GCA_017420845.1 Clostridia bacterium | reverse complement strand
GTGCAGGGGCGCAGCCCCTGCACCCCGTTGCGTCGTCGCAACCCAACGCACCGATAAACTGCAATTTGTCCCCCTACATCATCATCTACTGAATAACTGCCATCCCGGAGGACATACTCTTTCCCGTACGCATATGATCCGAGGAGGCCTCCATGCTGACCATTCTTATCCGCACAGTTCTGCTCTATGCAATTTTAATCATTACCATGCGCTTTATGGGGAAGCGCCAATTGGGAGAACTGGAAATCACCGATCTGGCAACGGCTCTGTTGATTTCGGAGATCGCTTCACTACCCTTGACCAATACCGACATTCCGCTATCCCATGCCATTCTTCCCGTGCTGGTGCTGATGTCCTTGGAGGTGCTTTTGTCAGGGGCTCTTCTGAAGCTTCCTTTGCTTAAAGGCATTTTTTCCGCCCATCCTGCTATCCTTGTCCGCCATGGCATCCCGGATCGAAAAGCCATGTTGACGGCACGTATCTCAGCGGAGGAACTGCTCTCTCAGCTCCGCCAGAAGGATGTATCCGACCTTGATGAGCTGGAGTACGCCATCCTGGAGCCCAACGGTCAGATCAGTATCATCAAAAAAGCCCCCGAGCGGCAACCAACTGCTCAAGAGCTGGGCATACAACTTGAGGAGAACGGTCTTGCCCATCCCGTCATTTGCGACGGCAAAATCAACCGTAAAAATCTGGAGCTGGCAGGGAAGGATGAGGCTTGGCTGACAGACTATCTGGAAAAAAAGAAAATACGCCGTGAGAGCGTCTTTCTTCTCCTGGTGGACGACAGCGGAAGGGTACGCATTCATTCCAAGAAGGGCGGTGACTCATGAAGGGATGTACTGTGGCGGCTGTGATTCTGGTGTTGGTGATTTGCATGGTAACCGTCAACGCTTACATTGTGCGAAGTGTGACCCGAGAGCTTCTGGCGCAGGTGGAAAAGCTCCCCAAGGAACCTGATTCCTCGGAAACTCCTAAGTCGATCCGATCTATCCATGATTATTTGAGAATGAAAAGCGCGTTTCTGAGTATTACAATCCCCTACAAGACGATTGACCGTGTATCCGAAGCCCTTCTTGCCCTGGAGACCTACGCAACAAACAACGATTCTATGCAGTATAAGGTTACCTTGACCCTCATTTATGACCTTGTGGAGGAACTATCCCGAAACGAGCGCATCACCACCGAAAATATTCTGGCTCACGTTGTCCTGATGGGTAACGTGAGCCATTATTTATTCAAATTCGTTTCGATGGGCCTCGAAAAAATCGTGATACAGGCGAACGTTGGACAGCTCGGTCCATTTTTTTGTCTCTACGGGGACAGAATCCAGATCATAGATCCTGGCACCCCGCATGGCCAGCAGAAAGGGGGAGTGGGTGGAGATGATGAACTGACAGCCGTAAAAACGGGCGCTGTCCTCTATGAAACGGGCAAGCTCGGTCTGCCGTTCGGCGGACAGACTGTTTTCCGGCTCGTCCAGCAGGTACAGGGCGTTGCCGCGGATCTTCTCGGCAAAATAGCCGTAGGCGTTCTCGCCGTTGGACTGACCGGGGAGATTCTTGGGGAGACGGCGGGCGGTGAAGTCGGAGCGGGTACTGTTCCACGCGTCACGGCGACGCTGAAGCTCCTCCAGATCCTCCAGAGATCGGATCTGAAAGCTACCCTGCCGCATATTGTACCATTCGTCGAACAGTTCCTCCCGCTTGCGGTCAACGCCCTCGTTAAGAGTGCGAAAATTCAGCATATAGTCGAATACATCATCACTGGTGATGATACAGCTCTCTTCCGGAGGCTCCTGGTCGCGGTACAGCTCAGGGCGGCAGAATTCCAGATATTCTTCGAAAAAGGGCGTACGGCTGAAGGGAGAAGTGCGGGTAAGCTTCAGCTTCTGGGCGATGATATTGAGTATGGTGGACTTTCCGGAGCCGTTGCCGCCGTACAGAAGGGTGATGGGTGCGAAATCCAGCCGCTCCAGATACTTGAAGGGAAAGATCTTGAAGGGGTAGGGGTTGTTGACGTTATGGCAGGTCATGTCAAGCTTGTGGCCTTTGGGGTGCGGATTGCTGGGCGTGCGACCGCTCAAAAGATAGCCAGCCTCATCCGATTCGGAGGCCAAGCGGAAGGATTCCAGATAGATCATGGGAAGCTCCTTTCGGGTAGGATCGTATATAGCATATCACAAAGACCGTCAAATGTCAAGTAAAAGCGGGAGACACCGACGTAGTGTGTCCCCCGCTTGCTTTTCGGGTATGGATAGAGATCAGCCAACCTTCAGTACGTCGGTCAGAGCCACGCACTCCTTGAAGGCCGAGCCGGACACCAGACAAGCACCCTCGGGCAGGCGCAGATCGGTGAGGTGACCGCACCAGGCGAAGGCACAATCCTCAATGACCTTCACCGAGGCGGGTAGGGTCAGCACGCGAAGTGCGCCGCATGCCGAGAAGACAGCGGTGGAAATCACGGTCAGGCTCTCGGGCAGATGAATGTGCTCCAGAGCGGTGCAGCCTTCAAAGAGGGAGGGAGCCAGCTCGGTCAGCCCCTCGGGGAGAACCACCGAGCGCAGACGGGTGCAGTACGCGAAGGCACTGCGGCCGAAAGAAGACAGGCGGGACAGATGGCCGAAGCGGAGCACGGTCAAACGCTCACAGCCCATGAAGGCGCGATCGCCAATGGAGGACAGACGGCAATCCGAGCCGAAGCGAATATCCAACAGATTGACACAGAAGGCGAAGGCGCGAACACCTACAGACTCAATGGAATCAGGTAATGTGACGGCACGCAGGGAAGCTTGATTCATGAAGGCACGGTCACCGATGGCCACCACGGTACGCCCGTCGGGAGCTGTTTCGGGGATCAGCAGTGAAGGAGATTCAGAACCGTTGTAGCCGGTGACGGCGCAGGTCGTCTCGGACAGGGGGCTATAGGAGAACAGGCGTGCGTACTCGTTCATATCAATACCGCAGGTGATAATGGCATGGGATTTCGTCATAGCGTTCCTTCCTTTCGGCCTTCCGGCTCTGCCGGACGGCGGTTCGGTCATTCTTTGAATCGACCCGTCTCGGGACTCATCGGGTCTTTTTTCCTTGTGACATCATTATACCATACGAAATGTGCACATTGCAATAACAAAATGTAAACAAACGGAAAACAATATCGAAAAACATTCCCAAAGAGGAAAACAAATTGGAAACAAAATCAAAAAATTACAACAAAAACTGCGAAAATAAACCAAAATAGAAACAAAATGACAGATAACGACGGCAGGATTTCTCCTTCGACAGTCCGCTTAACTCGGGCAAATGACACGGATAAATGGGGGATCAAGGCAAAAAAATCCGTACAAAATCACGAAACCCTATTGCAAAATATGCCTTGATTTGCTATAATAAAAGAAAGGTATTTGTACCCTTTTTAAATCAAAAAATAATCCCTTTTTTTTGAAAGGAGAAAAACATGGATTCGAAACAGATCAAGCAAGCGTTTATTTCTCCCTCGGTGGAGTATCGCGGCAAGCCCTTCTGGTCTTGGAACGGCGAGCTCCGCGGCGAGGAGCTGGTGCGTCAGGCCCACGTCATGAAGGAGATGGGTCTGGGCGGTTACTTCATGCACTCCCGCGCGGGACTCATTACCGAGTACCTGGGAGATGAGTGGTTCGACCTCATCAACGAGGTCGCCGACGCCGCCGAGGAGGACGGTATGGAGGCCTGGCTCTACGACGAGGATCGTTGGCCCTCGGGAAGCGCGGGTGGTAAGGTCACCGTGGATCCCCAGTACCGCATGAAGTCCCTCTACGTCTACGAGTCCGCCCCCGACAAGGTGGACTGGAACGCCGAGTCCTTCGCCCTGTACGTGGCCAAGCTGGACGGCCTCAACCTCTATACCTACAAGGAGCTGGACACTTCCTCCGTCGCCTGCTGTAAGTGCGCCGCCCGTAAGGTCAAGGAGGCCATCGCCGAGCTGACTGATGCCGCCGCGAACGACCCCGGTGAGTGGAAGGCTCTCCGCTTTGCCATCGTGCCCGACGAACCCAACTCCAACTACAACGGTACCACCTACATCGACACCATGAGCCGCAAGGCCACCGATAAGTTCATCGAGATGACCCACGAGGAGTACGCCAAGCGTTGCGGCGACCGCCTGGGCAGAAGCATCAAGGGCATCTTCACCGACGAGCCCCACCGCGGCCACTGCTTCGACAACCGCCGCGAGCACGACGGCGTCATGTCCTGCGCCACCGCCTGGACTGATGACATCTTTGAGGAGTTCGAGACCCGCTACGGCTTCGCCTGCCGTCCCATCCTCCCCGAGCTGTTCTACCGCAAGAACGGTGAGATCGTGGCTCCCGTCAAGCTCCATTACATCGACCTGGCCAACGCCCTCTTCCTGGAGCGTTTTGCCAAGCCTCTGAACGACTGGTGCAACGACCACGGCATCCAGTTCACGGGTCACGTCCTCCACGAGGACAGCCTCATGAACCAGACCGTCCCCAACGGCTCCCTCATGCGCTTCTACGAGTACATGGGCTACCCCGGCGTGGACGTGCTGACCGAGCATAACCGTTGCTACTGGATCGTCAAGCAGCTGGCCTCCGCCGCCCGTCAGCTGGGCAAGAAGTGGCTGCTCTCCGAGCTGTACGGCTGTACCGGTTGGCAGTTCGATTTCAAGGCTCACAAGGCTGTGGGCGACTGGCAGGCCCTTTTCGGTATCAACCTCCGTTGCCAGCACCTGTCCTGGTACACCATGGAGGGTGAGTCCAAGCGCGACTACCCCGCCTCCATCCTCCACCAGTCTCCCTGGTACAAGGACTACTCCAAGGTCGAGGACTACTTCGCCCGCATGGGTCTGGTCCTCTCCGAGGGCGCACCCGCTTGCGACGTTCTTCTACTGAATCCCATTGAATCGGTATGGTGTCAGGCCTACGCCGGCTGGGCTCAGTGGATCTCCAACGTCTCCCCCGACGTGGCCCCCTACGAGCACCGCTACGCCCAGCTCTTCCACTACCTCACCGACCATCAGATCGACTTCGACTACGGCGAGGAGGAGATGATGTCCCGCATGGCCTCTGTTGATACGGTTGACGGTACTCCCGTCCTCCGTGTCGGTCAGGCGTCCTACAAGACCGTCATCGTCTCCAATATGCTCACCGTCCGTCCCACCACTCTGGCTCTCCTGCGTGAGTTCATGAACAAGGGCGGTAAGGTCATCTTCTGCGGTGACGCTCCTGCCTACGTCAACGCAGTCAAGTCCGACGAGCCTGCCAAGCTCTCCGAGCAGGGAATCACCATCCCCTTCGACGAGGAGGCTCTGGTGGCCGCCGTCCGTGAGAACGCCTGCGAGTTCGTCTCGGTTACCAACGGCGAGGGTGAGACCGAGAAAACCGTGTTCGCCCAGGTCCGCAAGGACTTCGGCGGCGACGGTTACGCCGTGGTGGTGCTGAACACCGATCGGAAACAGCCCAGAGAGAATCTGACCCTGGCTGTCAAGGCTCCCGCTGGCTACGCCGTGGAGGAGTGGGACCTGGAGAACGGTACCCGCTACGATGCCTCGGCTCTGGCCGGTGAGGTCAATGGCACCTACTATATCAGCATGGACCTGGAGGCCGCAGGTACCCGTTGCTTCGTCCTCACCAAGACCCCCGAGGAGCTTCCCGCCGTCACCGAGTACGAGACGGTGGCCTCCGAGACCCTGACGGGCGAGTTCCCCTACGCCGCCCACGAGCCCAACGTCTGCGTCCTTGACTGGTGCAAGTGGCGCTGGAAGGGGCAGGAGTGGCACGATGAGGCCGAGGCCCTGTGGACCGACAGACAGATCCGCTCGGATATCGGCATCGAGTGGCGCGGCGGCGGTATGCTCCAGCCCTGGTACGCCAAGCTCAACGATACCAAGAAGTACGGCGAGCTCCAGCTGTCCTACGAGTTCTACATCGACGAGATGCCCGAGTTCGATATCATCCTGGCGGGTGAGCGCCCCGAGCTGAATCAGTACAAGATCAACGGCGTGGAGCTGCACAACGACGACATCAACGACTTCTGGGTGGACGATTGCTTCAAGAAGATGAAGATCCCCGCCGACGCCCTCAAGCCGGGCCGCAACGAGGTCACCATCGACGTCACCTTCATGCGCACCACCAACGTGGAGGCTCTGTATCTCGTGGGTGTCTTCGGCGTCAAGGTAGACGGCAAGAAGCGCACCATCGTGGGCACCCCCGGCCTCATCGGCTGTGACAACTACGCCGCCTACAATCTCCCCTTCTACACGGGCAATATGGAGTACATCCTCACCCCCGAGGACTTCGAGAACATCCTGGGCGATGCCGCCAAGGACGCCGACCGCATCGTCCTGACTCCCAAGGAGTTCACGGGCGGTTGCGTCAAGGTCGTAGCCGCGGGTAAGACCACGGTTCTGGGCTGGGATCCCTATGAGGCCGATGTCACCGAGGCCTACAAGAACGGTCTGCCCATCTCGGTCATCGTGGAGGGCGTCCGTACCAATGTCTTCGGCCCTCTCCATGAGGTCGACAAGCCCGCCGGTGCTTGCGGCCCCGGCAACTTCGTCACGGGCGGCTCCGCATGGACCGACGATTACAGCCTCCTGAAGAGCGGCCTGCGCGGCTTCATCTTCAAGGCGCAGAAGAAGGCGTAATTTCACCGAACAAGGGAAAGGGAGGCCACCGGTCTCCCTCTCCCCTTATCTGATAAGGAACGAATATGAAACAGATCGTTACCACTACCTGTGTCTTTCCCCCGGAGTACCCCTCGGAGGTTATACTGGACCGCTTGGCGGCTGTCGGCTACACCGCGCTGGACATGGGTCTGGACTACTGCGTGGGTGAGGGCCGCTTGCTGGACGGGGACAACTGGAGGGAAAAGGTCGTGTCTCTGCGCAAAAAGGCCGATGCCATGGGGGTCACCTACACCCACTCCCACGCCCCCGGCAACGCGGGGAACCGCAGTGAGGCCCAGATGCGCGCCTTTGAGGCGGCGGCTCTCCTGGGGGCTCGCTACATCGTCGTCCACCCCATCCACGAGGTGGAGGGAACCATCATCACCGACGCCGCCGAGTTTGTCCGCATCAATCGGGAAGCCACCCTCCCCCTCCTCCCCATAGCCGAGCGGCTGGGGCTGACCATGCTCTCGGAGAACATCCTGTGGGGAGCCTCCATCCACCCGAAAAACATCGTGGATCTGGTGAAGGCGATGGACTCCCCCCGCTTCGGCTGGTGCTTTGACACGGGACACGCCAACTGCTACGGGATCACCCCCGGCATCCTCCGCGAGCTGGACGTGGTGCCCCTGTCCCTCCACATCCAGGACACCCACAGCCCGGGCTATGGTGACGAGCATCTTCTGCCCGGTGAAGGCAACATCGACTGGAAGGAGTTTCTGTATATC
>JAFQOC010000215.1 GCA_017420845.1 Clostridia bacterium | reverse complement strand
TTGTAGCCGATGTCACGCAAACCGTTCATGACCGCGTCCAGATTCATGGTGCCCAGGAAGGGAAGCAGGTGGGAGTCGGTATCCCCCCGATTGTCCTGAATATGGAGAGCCTTTACGTGACTGCCCACGACGCGTAGCTCTTCATCCTGGGGCGTTTCCTGCAGGTTGGCGTGCCCCGCGTCCCAGACCGCGTGAAACAGGGGATGATCGATATACTCGATCAGTCCCAGAAGGTCGGTGGCGTTGTCGATCCAGTACAGACCCGGCACGCACATTTTGTTGAAGTTTTCCACCAGAATGTTGACGCCGTATTTTTCTGCCCGCTCCAGAATGGGAGCGTAAAAATGTTTGTTGGCTTCAAAGGTCTCCTGCACGCTGAGCCCGGGAGCATATCCGGAATGGATCACGAGGTTGGGGATCCCCCATACGCCGCAGGCGTCCACACAACGGATGTTATCGGCGATGAACCGACCTCCGTCCTCGCTCAGGGGACTGCCCATAGGAGCGTGAGCCTGTACCAGCCTGATCCCGATCTCTCGGGTGGCCTGATTGACCTTGCTAAGGTAGGCTTCGTAGTCATCGGCATACACCCCGCCACGGGTGGAGTAATCCTTACCGAAGGAGTAGTCGGCATAGCGGAATCCCGCCTCGCGGATGTAGCGCAGGCACTCGATCTGGTCGTGGGTATAGCTGTGGAAATCACCGGTGGTCGTGGCAAGCTTCATAGATTTGCTCCTTTTTTCGTTTTGACGTTGCGGAGAATGAAAAAACCAGCCGAACCGTTTGGTTCGACTGGTTCTACTATGGTGGAGATAAGGGGAGTCGAACCCCTGACCTCTTGAATGCCATTCAAGCGCTCTCCCAACTGAGCTATACCCCCGATTGGTTGGTGTTGTTCTTGACAACGGTGACATTATAGCACAAGCGGTTGGATTTGTCAATAGGTTTTTGAAAAGTTTTTTAGAAAAAAATTTGGAGATTCTCCACAGTAGAAGAATCTCCAAATTTGTTGGAAAAAATCATGAGCAGGGAAGGATCAATTGCTGGTCGCGCTCTCCACCAACCGATCCGCGCCGTACCGCTCGCGGAGCTTGGGCTTTTCGATCTTGCCCGTGGGGTTGCGGGGAACGTCGGCGAAGATGATCTTGCGGGGGCGCTTGTAGCGGGGAAGTCCCAGGCAGAACTCCTGGATCTCCTCCTCGGTACAGGTCATGCCTTCCTTCACCTGGATGATGGCCGCCGCGATCTCGCCCAGACGGTCGTGGGGCAGACCGATGACCGCCACGTCGCTGATCTTCTCATGGGCGCGGAGGAAGTCCTCGATCTGGACGGGGTACAGGTTCTCACCGCCCGTGATGATGACGTCCTTCTTACGGTCCACCAGATAGATGAAGCCGTCCTCGTCCATGCGGGCCATATCACCCGTCAAAAGCCAGCCGTCCTCGGTCAGGATCTCGGCGGTAGCGGTAGGATTCTTGTAGTAGCACTTCATGACGCCGTCGCCCTTGACCGCCAGCTCACCGACCTCGCCTTGTGCGACGGGATTGCGATACTCGTCCACGATCTTGGTCTCCCAGCCGTAGCCTGCGATACCGATGGCGCCCACTTTGTGGATGTTCTCCACGCCCAGGTGGACACAGCCGGGGCCGATGGACTCGGACAGACCGTAGTTGGTGTCGTAGTCCTGACCGGGGAACTTCTCCTGCCAGCGCTTGACCAGAGAGGGAGGCACGGGCTGTGCGCCGATGTGCATGAGCCGCCACTGGGACAGACGGTACTCGTCCATCTTCAGATCGCCTCGGTCAATGGAATCCAGGATATCCTGGGCCCACGGCACCAGGAGCCACACGATGGTGGCCCGCTCCTCGGACACGGCCTGGAGGATCCACTCGGGGCTGACGCCGCGGAGCAGAACCGACTTACCGCCCGCCACCAGGGAGCCGAACCAGTGCATCTTGGCGCCCGTGTGGTACAGGGGAGGGATGCAGAGGAAGACGTCGTCGCGGGTCTGGCCGTGGTGGGCCTGCTCGGTTCTGGCGGAGGCCATGAGGGCGCGGTGATCGTGGAGAATGGCCTTGGGAAATCCCGTGGTGCCCGAGGAGAAGTAGATGGCGGCGTAGTCGTCGTCGGACAGCTCCACGGCGGGGGCGATGGTGGAGCAGTAGTATACCATCTTATTGTAGAGGGAAGCGTAGGCGGGGCACTCGGCCTCCTTGCCCACGAAAAAGAAATCGGTGATGCCCGTCAGCTCGGGAAGGACGGCATCCACGCGCTCGGTAAACTCGGGGCCGAAGACCAGCATCCGCGCATCGGCCAGATCCAGACAGTACTTGATCTCGTCGGAGGCGTAGCGGTAGTTCATGGGCACCACGATGGCGCCCGCCTTCAGCACGCCGAAGTAGACGGGGAGCCACTCCAGACAGTTCATGAGCAGGACGGCCACCTTGTCTCCCCGCTTGACACCGCGGGAGAGCAGGAGGTTGGCGAAACGATTGGCGCGGACGTCGAAATCCCGCCAGGTCATCTCGCGGCGGTACCGCTGACCCTCGGCGGCCTCGATCAGGTTATATTCCCGCCAGGTGGTGCTCTTCTCGGGCTGATTGGCGGGGTTAATCTCCACCAGAGCGACCTCGTCGGGGTGGAGTCTTGCGTGTCTTTCCAGATATTCGGTAATGGGCATGGGGGAACCTTCTTTCTTTTCGGGAAACGAAAACTATAATGGACGATTATAGCACAAAATGGGAGGTTTGTCAAGGGATTTTGGGGGATTTGGAGGAAATCGTGGGAAAAGATTGGGGAAAGTGGTGAATGGGGTTCAAATTTGGGTTTGTCGGTCTGTTGTCTGACGGAAGAGGCGGTGTAGCGTAACCCTCATCCGCCTCCCGTCGCATTCGCTGGTCGGCACCTGTCTCGCTGCGGCTCGGTCACGACACGGCTCTGGATGCCACCGGCATCCATTCACTACCGTGTCGCCGCTTCGCTACCCCGCGGGGAAGGCGAGCACGTGGTATGTTTTTGCTCTGCTTATACCCCAAAAACATACTGATACCTATAGGTTTTTAAGATGACGAAAAACACAAGGCCCTTGCCTTCCCCGCGGGGGAAGGTGTCGCCAGCTCCTGCGGCGGCGACGGATGAGGGTGGATCGTGTCACCGCTTCTTCCGTCAGACAACAGACATATAAACTGCAATTT
>JAFQOC010000214.1 GCA_017420845.1 Clostridia bacterium | reverse complement strand
TCCCTGTCCTCCACCGGCTCCTTCGAGGCCTCCTACATCGCCGCCGAGGTGCTGGCGGGCCTGTCCCAGGCAGGCTGTCGCTGTCTGTTCGCCACCCACCTTCACGAGCTGGCTCAGGAGATCGACCGCATCAACGAGGAATCCGCCAAAAACGGCGGCGTGAGGATCGACACCCTGGTAGCGGGCATTGAGGAGGGCAAGCGCTCCTTCCGCATTGTCCGCGCCAAGCCCGACGGAAAATCCTACGCCAGAGATATCGCCGAGCGATACGGACTGACCTACAAGAATATACTGGAAAAGATCCATCGATAAGGAGATATACCATGGACCTCAAGAAACCCCTTTACAAATCCAACAAGAACAAGATCATCGACGGCGTCTGCGGCGGCATCGGGGAGTATTTCGGCATTGACCCCACCCTCGTACGCCTGGGCTTCGTGGGCCTCTGCGTGCTGGCAGGCGGCGGACTATTGGCCTACATCGTCGCCCTCATCATCATCCCCCGTGCCCCCGAGGGCTACGATCCCTCCGCGCAGGAATCTCCCAAGGCTGATCCCGCTCGGGAGACCCCCAAGGCCGCCCCGACCGACACCCCCGATGGAGACGGTGACGGCGACAGCGGCAACCCCACCCTGATCTGATCCCCGCAAACAAGAAAGGAGACTGTTATGGATACTTTGCTGAAAATACTGGAAGACGACGCCACCCTGACCTCCGCCCAGCTGGCCGTCATGCTGAACAAGGAGGAGGGCGACATCAAGCAGCTCATCGAAAAGTATGAGGCCGACGGCGTGATCCTGGGCTACAAGACCATCATCGACTGGGACAAGACCGACCGCGAGTACGTCACCGCCATGATCGAGGTTAAGATGACCCCCCAAAGAGACCGCGGCTTCGACCGCATCGCCGAGAAGATCTACAACTACCCCGAGGTGCAGAGCGTCTACCTCATGTCGGGAGGCTACGATCTCTGCCTCATCATCGAGGGCCGCACCATGAAGGAGGTGGCCTACTTCGTGGCGCAAAAGCTGGCGCCCATCGAGTCGGTGCTGTCCACCGCCACCCACTTCGTGCTCCGTAAATACAAGGACAAGGGCGTGATCTACGGCGCCCCCGAGGTCGACGAGAGAGGAAACCTGATCTGATGGCACATCTCGATTACGACCGCATCCTTCCCCGCTCGGTGGTGGATATGCCCGCCTCGGGTATCCGAAAGTTCTTCGATATCCTGGACAGCATGACCGACGTCACCGCCCTGACCGTGGGACAGCCCGACTTCGTCACCCCGTGGAAGATCCGCGAGGCAGGCATCGAATCCCTGGAATCGGGCAAGACCTACTATACCTCCAACGCAGGCACCCTGGAGCTCCGCCGCGAGATCTCCAACTACATGAACCGCCGCTTCGATCTCACCTACGACCCCATAAAGGAGGTCGTGGTCACCGTGGGCGGCAGCGAGGCCATCGATGTGGCCATGCGCACCATCCTCCAGCCCGGGGACGAGGTCATCATCCCCACCCCCTGCTTCGTCTGCTACGAGCCCCTCTGCAAAATGACGGGGGCTGTTCCCGTGATCGTGGAGACCCGCAACGAGGATAAGTTCAAGCTCACCCCCGAGCTTCTGGAGTCCGTCATCACCGACAAGACCAAGATGCTGGTGCTGGCCTACCCCAACAACCCTACGGGCGCCATCATGGACGCCGACGATCTGGAAAAGATCGCCAAGATCCTGCGCGAAAAGCAGATCATTGTCCTTTCCGACGAGATCTACGCCGAGCTGACCTACGGCCGCCGCCACGTCTCCATCGCTTCCCTCCCCGGGATGTGGGAGCGCACCGTGGTGGTCAGCGGCTTCTCCAAGGCCTACGCCATGACGGGCTGGCGTCTGGGCTACATCTGCGCCCCCGCCCCTCTGGCCAAGCAAATGCTCAAGATCCACCAGTACGCCATCATGTGCGCCCCCACCACCGCCCAGCTGGCCGCCATCACCGCCCTGCGGGACTGCGATGAGGATGTGGCCGCCATGACCGCCGAGTACGACCGCCGCCGCCGCCTGATCTATAACGGCCTGCGGGACATCGGCGTGGAGTCCTTCGAGCCCGAGGGCGCCTTCTACATCTACCCCAACATCGGAAAATTCGGCCTCACCAGCGAGGAGTTCTGCGAAAGGCTCCTCTACGAGCACAAGTGCGCCATCGTCCCCGGTGTTGCCTTCGGTGCCGCCGGCGAGGGCTTCGCGCGGATCTCCTACGCCTATTCGGTCAAGCACATCAACCAGGCCCTGGAGCGGATGGAGGCGTTTATCAGGACGCTGAAGTAAGGGGAATTGGGGTTTAGCGGTGGAATTGTAACCCGATAGGCACGAGGAAACCGCTCTGTTAATGGGCGCACACATAGGTGCGCCCCTACCCTAAAATTTTTAGTTGGGATAATAACATTT
>JAFQOC010000213.1 GCA_017420845.1 Clostridia bacterium | reverse complement strand
GTGTCGTTTTTGAAGTCATACTTCCAGAGTGCGCCGTCGATAGCCGTATAGTAAATGCAACCGTCCGACACACCGATCCCGCAGGCCCAAAATATGAAATCCTCTCCCAGCGCAAAATCGTAGGTCTTTTGTACGGGATCCAGCACAAACAATGAACATCTTACGTGGATGCTATCGCTAAGCACGTTACCAGCCATATAAATCTTCCCGTCGTATACTCCGAATGAGTAAGGATCATCTGCGTAACTCAACTCGTAAATCAGCTCAGCGTCATCAAACATATAATTGAACGAATACAGTCTGAACCACTCATCAAAGCCATTCTTAATAGCCAGATAAATACGGTCACCGATTATGAAGCATTCCACAATTCCACCGCTGAACATACAATCATCGTGTCTGCAAGCAAATTCTTTACAAAGAGTAACGTATTTTCCGGTCAGTTTACTGTATGCCCGCCCTCCCGATCTGTGCGAACTTGGGTCAAGAATGTAGTAGTAAGGCGTGTTGATAGCTCGATCAGAGGAGTACGTAGCTCTCTCGGGCATCTGTTGATACAGTGCCAGCAAGTCATCCTTGCTCATACCCGCATAAGGATTCCCCGTTCCTTCCGGGCTTGGAGGATTGCCGGGATTTACGGGTGTTGTTCCCGATTCGGTGTCCTGCCCGGTAGTTTCATCCGGATTGTCAGGCTGATCTGTGACCGCGTTGGTGGTAGGTGTGGTTGTTTCTGCACTAGTTTCTGTACCCACAGGGTCACGGTATTGATCTCTTCTTCCACATGAAGCGAGTACAGCAATAATCATAATAAATGCCAAAATGATGGCTGTCGTTTTCTTCATAAATAAATATCCTTTCGTAGTATTAGGCACTCTCTACGTAGTTATTTTTATACACAATACCTGTTTCCAGATCTATGATGGCGTATCTACTTGGATTGTCTCCTCTCGTTTCCTTGCTATAGTTATTGTAAATGTTGTCAAAATCCTTATAGGTTTTATACATCACAATCAATGTCTTACCGTCGGTAGCCGCAACAGATACGATCATATCCGGGATATCATCGGTCATCATGCGTGCAACCAGCGTCATCTCGTCATCTTCTGTTTCGCGGAACCAGATTTCTCCGCCGGTATAGTTCGTAAGCCAGTTTTCTGCCTTATCATTGTAATAAGTGAAATGTGGATCATTTTCATATGCGGATGCAGTATGATTCAAAAAAGCGTACTGGCCCTGTTGATTCCACATAGCCCATTTTTCAGGATCACGAAATACTTCTTCTTGAGAAAAGAAGTCTCCCGTGTTCACATCATAATACCATGTTTTATTCCGCGTGACATTCTGGCGTGCAACACCAATCAAGGAATCATTCACGAAACATTCCACAATAAATCGGATATCTCCGTTTTCAAAATCAAGATATGAAGCATCCAACAGGCAAGTATGCTCCTTCGTGGTCAAGTCCACCCTCCACAGAGTTCCGTCCAAGGCGGTGTAATAGTAACTTCCCTCGCAGATAAAGCTGCCATGTTGAATAATAAATTCCTCACCAAGGGCAAAATCATATGCTTTTGCTTGGGGGTCAATGGCAAACAGCGTTTTTCTGACCTCACCGTCTGAGCACAGGATATTACCTGTCATATATAGCTTCCCATTGTACTCCGACATGTTTTGCGGTGTATCAATATCCGACCACTCGTATAGCAAATTGGCATCATCCAGCATGAGATTAAAGGAGTACAAAAAGCACTTTTCAACCTTGCTGTTTGAATTGACCAAGGTCATATAGATGCGATCTCCCGCAACCACACAATCCATCACGTATGCGTCAAACATACAGTTTTGATGCTTACATCCGAGCTCTTTACACAGAGTAACCATATTGCCGGTCAGCTTACTGTAAGCCTTGCCGCCAGTGCCGTTTTCCCCGTTACAAAGTATATAGTAGTACGGAGTATTGACAACTATATCACCGGATTGACTCACATACTTTGGGGTTTCTGTATAATGCACGAGCAAATCTTCTGCCGACATACCCGCATAAGGATTTCCCGTTTTCTCGGGGCTTGGAAGATTGCCGGGATTTACGGGTGTTGTCCCCGATTCGGTTTCCTGCCCGGTAGTTTCATCCGGATTGTCAGGCTGATCCGTAACCGCATTGGTAGTAGGTGAGGTTGTTTCTGCGTTGGGATCTGTACCCACAGGGTCACGGTATTGGTCTCTGCGATTGCAGGAGGCAAGCACAGTGAAAATTGACAACACCGCTAAAACAATAGCAATTCTTTTTTTCATGGTGCATTTCCTTTCATAAATTACGGATCGTTTGTTGGCTTTAATTGCGGAATTCCGCTGGCGTCATACTCCCACGCATCCGCATAATACCACTGCGCCTCTATCGCCTTACAAGCTGCGGCAAGATAGGGGATATACTTGATCGCTTCCTCTTTGGTATCGGACAGGTAGACGTGGGTCAAGCCGGTATTCTCAAAGGAATACGTATCCCCTGTGTAAACGGGCGAGCCCTTGAACAGCAGATATTCAAGATTCATACAGCCCTGAAAGGATCCCGTGTTCTCCACGCTCTCGGGAAAAACCACGGCGGTGATATCCACAAGCCCCTCCAGCGCGTTGCGGGTGATATCGATCACCCCGTCGGGGAGAGTCAGAACCCCTTCTATCAGCTGACCCTGGATATACAGATGCCCCGCTACAGACACGGGATTGGCAAAGACGAGCCCGAAATCAATCCCGCACCAGTCCTTGATGCTCCCGTTATAGTTCACGGCGATCAAGCCGTCGCAATTTGCAAAGGCATAGCTGTCGATCATTTGGATCCCCGCTGGGATAGTGATCTCGGTGAGGGAGCGGCACCCTCTGAACACCGAGCTGTGGATCTCGGTCAGCGTGGCGGGGAGGGTCACAGCCGTCAGATTGACACAGCTTTGAAAGGTGCCCTCGTTCAGTGCCGTAATGCCCTCGGGGATCACGGCCTCGGTCAGACGCAGGCAATCCTCAAAGGCCTCCCGCCCGATGTGCTGAACCGTGGAGGGGATCTCCACGCGACGGAGCTTGGAGCAGCCCTGAAAGGCCCACTCTCCGATAGTGGTGGCCCCCTCGGGAAGATGTACGTAGGTCAGAGTTTTCACCTCGATAAAGGCGCGGGGATAAATGCCCAAAACGGGCAGACCCTCGTGGGTGGCGGAGATCATTAGCTGAGTGTCCTTGCAGTCTCCCATGCCGCTGACGAAATAGGCGAATTCCCCCTCGCCAACCTCGGAAAGGATATAGGCAAGCCCCTCCGAGGGAGTGTAGGCAACGCCGCATTGTTGACATACATCGTCCGTAAATCGGTGAGCCAGACAGGTATTCTCCGCCTCGTCGTAAGGGTTCACAAAGGGTCGCTCGGTCTCCCCCTCCGCGGGGAGTCCCGTTCTACAGCCCGTAAGACCCGTCAAAGCGGAAAGAAGCAGAACGGCGGCTATGGATAAGTTTATCATTCTTTTCAAGTATTTCATGGTAACACCTCCAAACGCTGAACCCGTCATGCCTTTACCCATTTGCGCCATGCCCACAAAAGGACACCCGCACAACCGCAAAGCAGGACAGCCGTAAACAGAATGCCGTAGAGAATAGCACCGTGGGCCATCGTCATATACTCGTTGCCCGACAGGAGGGCTGTAAAGTCCCCGTATTTGGCGATCTCCAAGCCGAACTTTCGGAACACAAAGGGGATGACGGTTACAAGTGCCACAACAGCCATGGTATTGACAGGCTTTTTCCCCATGACCGATACGGATGCAGTCAAGATTGCCAACAGCATCACGCCCAAGACACGCACGGCTTCAAATATCATTAAGTATTGATGGATGGTGATATTCCATTTGATCTCCGCCAGCATGGGCAGGCTCTGCACGGGGGAAAGTCCACCCGTAAAAACGTAAAGTTCGGTCAGCTTGGTGTGATCGGCCAATCCGAACAGGATAGCCAGCAAGCCACAAACGGTAACCACCAACAGGCACTTGGTGGCGAATAGCCGCCCCCGTCCCCGCTTGGTGGAGCGCAGGATCTCGGTGACACCCGCGCCGTATTCCGTAGTGAAAAGCACCGCCGCGAATACCAGGGTAAAGCCGTACAGGATCACGTCAAAGCTACGGCTGAACATCCGATTCCAGCCGGTAACGTACACGAAATCCCCCTCGATCCCCCGATGACGCAGGGAGAGCAGATGATCCCGCTGGGCTTCCACGGACACGAAAATGGGGTCCTTGGCCTTTGCCGTATCCAGCTCGTCCTGGTATTCCATGTATTCGGCAAAGGAGATCTCCTTGCTCGCGTATTTTTCCTTCATGGTCTCCTCGGAGGAAAGAATACTGTCCAGATGGGCACGCTCGTCCTCCATGTAGGCAAGCTTTTCGTCGGTGACCTCTCCCGCCAACAGATCCATGTAGTCTTGATAGACCGCATCCGAGAAGGAGTAGGCCACCGATTCGG
>JAFQOC010000212.1 GCA_017420845.1 Clostridia bacterium | reverse complement strand
GGGCTACCGTCATCGCCAACTACTACGGTCAGCACGCCTACGACGATTCCCTCTTCGTCACCGACAAGACCCTGGCTGATTTCCATAACCTGGACGTCACCGTGGACTACTCCACTACCGTGTTCGTGGTGAAGGCCACCGTCAACTTCCAGGAGACCGCCTACTACACCAACTGCAATCTGACCGACGCAAACGGCAATAAGGTCACCCTGTACTGCTCCAGCGGTAAGCAGTACGGCTTCCTGAAGCAGTTCGCGGGTCAGGAGGTCACTCTGGAGCTGGCCGCCTGCAACTGGAACAACAAGACCTTCTGGGCAGGCTGCGTGCTGTCGGTTATTACCGAGGACGGCAAAATCGTGAACAGCCTCAACTTCGACAACAACTGAATCTGACTTAACGACAAAAAGACCGCCTCATCCTCTTGGATGGGGCGGCTTCATTATGATCGGGAGAGGGAAGCACCCTCTCTTTTTTCTTTGCTCACATATTCTTCAAAATCTCAATGGCGTTTTCCTCGGCGATGGGGGCTCCGTGCTCCTCAAGAAAAATGGCGGTGTAATCCGGATCGACCGGGACAGCGTATTCCGAGAGAAACAGGAGAAAATCGGGATCAAGCGAAGAGGGATACTCCAACAGGAGATACCAGTCGGTGGATTGCACACGGTCGACTATGTAGACACGGCTCTTTTCGGGGCGACAGGTTCGATGGCCCGGGGTGTCAAGGCGGCGACAAACGGCTAATAGGGACTCCAGCTCGGAAAAACGGTAGGCAAGACACGTGAGGGGAAGAGCCTGTTTGTCGGCGTTTTGAACGGCACGGAGAAGTCGGTCCTCCGATATTGCACGAGCGGACATCAAGCCCAAGGAGTGTTTGAGGCATAAGTCGTCGTGAGAGTAGTCGGGTGTGTCGGTGGAGTTATACTCCCATACAGGGGATAACGGGCTACTTTCGGGAAGCTTGGTTACGAATATCTCACAGCCCCCCTCTCTGGATGAATAGAGCTGAACGAACAGGCGTGAGCCTTCGGTGTCAAAACCACTTTCGGTTTTGGCGTCACGGAACAGATGGCGTAGAGCTTCCCGATGGTGGAGGGAAAGTCCGTTGACCTGGGTGGCGGGCAGGTCGTACTTGACCATATCCGGGGCAGTGAGCATGATTTTGAGTTTGCTTTCGCTGATGACGAGCAATTCCATGACGGATTCCTTTCGTACGGGGATATACGCTTATTATATACCATGAGCGGCGTTTTGGGAAGTCCTAAAAATCTGGAAAATATCCGGACGGTGGAATTATTCGGCTCGGTTTTCTGAAAACGTATTGACAAGCTGGCCGTTGTTCGGTATAATATGAGAAAAGGTCCGGGAGGCTAACGAACGCTTCTATGACCCCTTGGAGGTATTCTATGAAGTATTTGCCCTACGTAAACGTGAAGATGGGAACTAAATCGCATCCGAGACGCTCCTACGGAAATACGCTCCCCTTGACTCAACTCCCCTTTGGAATGGCGGCATACTGCCTGCAGACAGAGGTGAGGCGGGCTTGGTTTTATCATCCCGACCATGAATTCGCCGAGGGGGTGCGCCTGACTCATCAGTTCAGCCCCTGGATCGGGGATTACGGCGCCTTTCTGTTGATGCCTCAAAACGATTGTATAGCCACAACAGGGGCGGGCGCATGGTCGGGCATTCAAAGACGGGAAACCGAGGAGCGTCCCGACTATTTCAAAACGCACTTTCTCCGCTCCAATTGCATATTCGAATTGACCCCTACCGAGCGGGGAGCCGCTGTGCGGCTGACTTTTCAAGATGACAGACCTTCCTATCTGTCTCTGTTACCGGTTCTCGGAAACTACGCGTATCACGTTGATAAGAACACCTCCACCGTGTACGGTGTCACCGATGGCCACGACCAGAGCCGCGCGGAGAATTTCCATACCTATATTGCCCTTCGCTTTATGAATCATTCCATGGACGCGGAAAGATCCTACGGACAGGGGGAGGGCGGCCAAGCCTGCTTCCATGTTGCAGTCAGCAAACAGGTGGTGGAAATTCGGTTAGGTATTTCCTATATCAGCGAGGAAATGGCTGTTGCCGCTCTGGAACGGGAATGCGGGGAAGCATCCTTTGGGGAACTCCGCGCCCGCGCCGAGACCAGTTGGGAGGAAAAGCTCAGCCGCATCGAGATCGAAGCGGACAATGACGTACAGATGAAAACCTTCTACTCCTGCTTGTATCGCACCTTCCTGTTCCCCCGTAAGGCCTATGAGCTGGACGCGATGGGAGCACCCGTTCACTACGCGCCCTTTGATGGAAGCGTGAGGCCGGGTGTTCGCTATACCGACAACTGTTTCTGGGATACTTACCGCACTCTGTTCCCCCTGTTCACCCTCATAGCGCGGGAGGAGTTTTCCGAAATGCTGGAGGGCTTCGTTACCGACTACAAGGACGGAGGATGGCTGCCCCGTTGCACCTCCATGGGAGAGGTGGGCTGTATGCCCAGTACCTTGGTGGATGCGGTTATAGCCGAAGCGGCAGTCCATGGCATCGGATCCAAGGAGGTACTGGAGACCGCGCTGGACGGCATGATCTACCACGCGACCCATGAGGCCGAAGATCCTCGCTACGGCCGAAACGGAGCTATGTCCTTTTTGACATACGGCTACGTCCCCCGCAACGAGCACAGGGAGTCGGTTAATCTCACCCAGGATTTTGCCTACGGTGACTGGTGCGTCGCTACGGTGGCAGGAACTCTGGGACGAAAGGATATCGAAGAGGAATATATCCGCCACGCGACCTACTACAAAAATCTGTTTGATCCCGCGACGGGATTCATGAGAGGGAAGGATGAGACGGGTAAAATGGCCCCTGATTTTGACCCCTGTGTCTGGGGCGGTGAATATACCGAGGGCTCGGCCTGGCAAAATTCCTTCGCTGTTCCCCACGATATTGACGGTCTTGCCGCCCTCCACGGCGGTAAAGAGGGTCTTCTGGCCAAGCTGGATGAGTTCTTTGCCACGCCGCCACGTTACCGTGTCATGGGGTATGGCTTTGAGATCCATGAGATGACCGAGATGGCGTTGGTGGATTTCGGCCAAATGGCGATTTCTAACCAGCCCTCCTTCCACATCCCGTTCATTTACGCTGCTTTAGGCGAGACTGAAAAGACGGAATACTGGGTCAAACGTCTGACCGAAGAGGCCTTTT
>JAFQOC010000211.1 GCA_017420845.1 Clostridia bacterium | reverse complement strand
GGTTTTTTCTATATCCAAAAGCAATATTTTTTTGTGTACTGAAAGCAGTCACGACCTCTCGTTGACATCTGCACACCTCACTTGGAATGAGCGCGATCAGCTCCCGACCTATGCTCCCCTGACCCTGCCGAAAGGCAAAATAAAAAATCAGGAGGTAATCCAAAATGAAAAAAGTAGTTTACTCAGTAACAAGGTATCGTAAAGATGATATCGACAAGATCTCAGGTCTTGGTTATATCACGGATACCGATCTCGTCATCGCTTGCATGAGCAAAGCAGGCAAGCCGTACATCCGCGTGTTCGAGGATTGCGTCAAAAATTGCCATCCCATCCCCGATAAGCAGGGCGAATACAAGGGTGCGCACTATGAAATCCGCGAAGTTCAGCTTGACACTGGTAAGGACAACTACGAGACCCGTGAGATCGAGCTCAATTACAACATCTGGTACAAATACGTTGACTGAGAGAGGAGAATTGAAAATGAAAAATCGTTTCTACATGAAGGAATTCCAATATCACGACGGTGAGTGCTTCGTCACCTTTAACATCGTCGATCTGAACGGGCTGAAGAATGAGATCAGCGTGGCTATTACCCGCGAGGGCAAGATCAGCGTGGTCACGTATCCGCTGCTGTCCGACGAGAATGGCTACTACTTTGAGTACGGCTGCGAGTACACCAAGCTGGCCGTGGACGACTTCAAGGAGGTGTCGGAATGAAGGATCAGATCATGAACGACATCAATAAGAATGAGTCCACCGAAAAGAAGCCCATCATCGACCTTTTGGCTCTCTGGGAAGAGGTCGAGGATATGATCAGCGAAAGACGCGCCATCGAAGGGGGTGACCGTCATGACTAATGCGTACAGCAACGAAATCAGAATCGTTATCGGCTCTTGGGGCTCTTACAACGAATGCAACGAGAGAGCCCTTGGCTCCCAATGGATGGATCTCGCGGACTATGATTCGTGGGATGAGATCGAAGAGGCCCTGAGTGATCAGGGCTTCGAACTTGACGGTATCGACGAGGAGCTGTTCATCCAAGACATCGACAACTTTCCGTCCGACGCGACCAACTGGGACTATATGCATCCCCAGCGGCTATTCGATATCCTGCACGAAGCAGAGGTGCTGGACGATTCCGGCAAATACGATACCCTCATGGCGTTTCTGGAAGTGCGCGGTTTTCGTGAGTTTGAAGAACTCGTTGAGAAATACGGCGCAAGCTGGGACGATGACATTTATATCTATAAAAATTACGACTGGGACGATTACGGCCGTGAGATGTTCAACAACTGTGGCTATCAAATCCCGGACGAGCTACTGGATTACTTCGACTTTGAGGCCTATGGAGAGTCTTTCAAGTACGACGGTATTGAGGAATACTCCGAGGGCTTGATCGAGATCCGGAGGTGAGAACATGAAAAACACGAAAGAAGTACAGGCCATCTTAACCGCTATTCTGTGCATCAATCAGACCAGTAAGCACCGCGACGACGACATTGCCAAGATTTGTGACTATGCCTTCCATCGGTTCTTTGGCTCCAACACCAATCTGCTCATGCTTTGCTGCGTGGGCAGGTCGAAAGAAGAAATGATGCCCGAGATCATGCAGATCTTGGAACAGGACACACAGTACAAAAAATACTTGGAGGAATACACGAAATGAAGGTTCAAGAACTCTACGCCATGACGTTCAATGATGCTTGCGAAAAGCTGTCCGAGCAGACCGATCTCATCACCACCTACGAGAGTCTGAAGGATTTTGCTATTCACATGATTCAGGAAGATCATCTGTATCTCGCCCTGCACATCTTGGAGGCGATTCACAGCTCCCCGGCAGACTACTACGATTACGACTACAGCATGGGCACGTTAGAAACGCCTACGGCCTTGACCCTGACCTTTGATTTGGTTGATTATTGCGACGACAAGGAGGACACCAAGTATGACGAGCTTTAAGACTCAAGCCCATATCCATTCCCTTGGCGGGGCTATGGATGAGATCACCGTTCTGGACAGCCGCCAGGAATCTGACCACGTGGTCTACATCGTGGACTACAAGGGCGTAAAATGCACCGCCATTTTCAACTGGTTTTCAAACGCATATTACGCCGACGATAAGTACGGCATCATTAAGGAGGATTAACCATGAGTATTAAGAACGATATCCGCGATCAGATCAAAAGTGCTATCCGTCATTACGATTTTGAAGAAGCCATCAGCGAGGCGATGGACGAAATCGACCTGGAAGAGCTGATCACCCAAAAGATTACCCAGCGCATCCGTGACGTGGACATTGAGCCGCTGGTGACGAGTCTTGTCGCTGACCTGATCGACGAGCAACTGGACGATCTGGACATTGAGGGCGAGGTGCTGAGCGCTTTGCAGGAAGAATTTGAGAATTGAGGAGGTGTGACGTGAAAACTGAAATAAGCAATCCGTATGGCTACAAAGTCTGCTATAAAGAAGACGGCGCGAAAGACTATACACGTCACTTCAAGACCCATACCTACCGTCAGGCAGTCAAAGCCAAGGCCGGTTACATCCGCTTCCCTCCCAGAGCACGGGAGGACGGACATATCCTGAAGAACCCCAAGTGGGTCATAATACCGATCAAGCACTCCGAGGTGCGCGATGGCATCTGGCACGAGGATCCCTTTTGATAAGGGGTCTTTTTTCTTTTATATGACAACCAAAATCAATACAAAGGAGGAATGAAACATGACGTTACAACTCACCGCAACGACAACCGAAGAAAAGGTATTGAAGGAATACCTTGAACAGAACGCCAGCGAGGTTCTGGCAGACAAGATCAACAATGGTGTCCCCGTCGAAAAGGACGGCAAGAAGCTGATTTCCAAAAAGACCTTGGCGGGCTTTTTGAAGTACGCCACCGAAGAAGCACGTAAGCAGGCCGCCAAGGGTGCGACAAGTGCCTGTCTGCACAGCGATATAGTTTTCGGCTGGGCGATCCACTATTTCGAGGAAGATAGCATCCCCGGTACACTCTACAACGAGGACGGGACGGAGTACAAGGCCGCTAAGCCCGCAACCAAAATCCTGCCGCCACCGTCTACGGTAGCCACCAATACGCCTACAACTCCGACTCACAAGCCAAAGCCCAAGGCGGGGCAAATGTCTATGTTTGACCTGTTCGACGAGCCGGAGACGGTAGTGGAAGATACCGCCGATGCCGACGAATACGACGAGGAGGATACCGCCGTAGAGGCCTCTGAAAGCCCCATAGAGGGCGAGGAACCCGAGGTGGAGCAAGTGCCTACCGTGGAGGTAAAAGAGCCTGAAAAGCCATTGATAGAGCATATAAACGGCCTTGATGTTGATACCAATACGGGCGAGATCATAGAGCCGGAACAGGCTCCCGATCCCTATGCCGATACCGAGCTAATGTACAAGCTGTATATGCTGCTCGACCAAAAAGTTGAAATTGTGAAGTGAGGTAAATGTCATGAAAATGGAAAAGATCAAGCCGATCCCAAAATACATCGTTGAAAAGATTCGCAAGCGGGATGCAATTCGTTATCCCGAGCCCCACGGCAACACGCGGTTTTACTCCTATCTCACCAAAAATGACGGTGAGTTGGTCAAGGTCACCGTGGCTGTCCGGCATCGCTACAAGAACTGGCACTATAAACAGGTTGCCGTCCATGGCGTTCACTCTGATCGATGCTATGTCAAGGATATGTGCTTCACCTACATCGGTGGCTACAGCGTCGGTTGGTACGCCGAAGGGCTGAACAAGACTCAGAAATGGTATGAGGATGACGAATGGGGCTGGTACTATGACACCGGCTTCGATCCCTACGCACCCGTTGTGAACAAAGAGTATCTGGCAAAATTCCCGGAATATCAATACTCCGCGTGGGAGCTGTACGATGACGCGGATATTCTCAAATTTCTCCGTAATTATGAGAAGTACCCGCAAGCCGAGTATCTGATGAAAATGGGACTGCAAAAGTATGTTTTCAGCAAACAGATCTTGACCAAGGCGGCTAAGTATAAACAGTTCCGCAAATGGCTTTGGAATAACCGTCAGGTGCTTGCAGGGCGCTATTTCTACATATCTACCATCCTCTCAGCCTACCGTCGCGGTACGTCCTTGCTTGAAACACAGGCGTATGAGGAGGTCAAGAAGACCTTCTGCCGTGAACGGGACTTCAAGCCGATTCGCGAAATGTTGGACGGTGATTATAAGCCCTTTTTTGAATACGTGGCAAAGCAACAGACCAGCGCTCGCGTGTATCTCGACTATCTGAAAGCCTGTATCTTTCTCGGCTTGGATATGTCGGTGGATAAGAACCGCTATCCACACGACTTCATGCGCTGGCACGATATCCGCATTGACGAGTACAAAACCGCTAAGGCTTTGAAGGATCAGGAGGAGCGAGCTGAGCTTTACGCGAAATTTGCTTCTGTGGCTGAAAAGTATCTCCCCATGCAGCACAACAAGCGGAGTGGCTTTGTTGCCATTATCGCACGAAGCCCTGCCGATCTGAAGATCGAGGGTGAGCTGTTACACCACTGTGTCGGCGGTATGGGATATGAGCAGAAATTCATCCGCGAGGAAACGCTGATTTTCTTCATCCGAGCCAGGGACACACAGGATACTCCGTTGGTTACGGTGGAGTATTCGCTGTCCCAGAAGAAGGTATTGCAGTGCTACGCCGACCACAATACCAAGCCCGCAGAAGATATTCTGCATTATGTC
Source organism: Clostridia bacterium (assembly GCA_017420845.1). Lineage (GTDB taxonomy): Bacteria > Bacillota > Clostridia > Oscillospirales > CAG-272 > CAMEON01. The sequence continues at coordinate 1,094 of JAFQOC010000211.1, read as the reverse complement.
AATAAGGTGTGGTTGCCTTACGCCAATCGCACCTTGAAACAGATTGCCGCATGAGAAAGGAGAATGATTATGGCTAATTACTATCGTATCACCGCTTACCATCCTACCGAGGATTACTGCTTCATCGTGGACTCTCATGGCCGCTTTGAAGAACTTTGGGCGTTCAGTTCTTACCTTGTAAGCAAGGGTTTAAAAATTTTGGAAGTATCCACCGAGGAAAAACTCCTTGACGGCAACATGAAACAGGCCAAGGAACATTCTGAGTTTCTGTACATTCAGGCGGTGCAGAGAGGACAGCCTACTAGGACTACCGTGATAGTGGATGGGAAGATGTACGGAGCCGTTGAAGTTTGCGGCAGAAGGTATGTTCCTAATAGAGAGTATCGAGAGGCCATGACGGGATACCACCGAAAGGGTATCGCGATCCGAGACGGATTTCTCTATCTCCAAGGGCAAACCAACTATCAGCTTCGTGTGCCCGCTCCCAATCGGCCTCCGCGAGAGATCAGACACATTGCCCTTGAGGAGTTGGCCGCAGGTATGTACGAGATCATCCGCCAGAACATCTCGCTGGACAAGGCGAGTCTATTCCATCTGCTTGCCGGCAAGCTCGGCTTTACTCGGGCAGGCAACGCGATCCAGGAACAGTTGGAGAGAGCGCTGTCCCAATTGCGTAGCGTGGTAGATATTTCGGGTGATACGGTTTCGCTGAAATAGTTTTGCGGCTGTTTTGCGGGGCCCGGGATCGCAAAACATATCTACATCGTATATACATAGGGTAATTACATATAGGAAAAGCACCGCACGCGGTGCTTTTCTGTTAGCGGAGATGGAGATAACGGTCATGTACACAGCCAAAACTCTTTCACGGTATAGCCCACGGCATCATAAAACCGCGGCCATCCCCCATCCCACGGACAGGAGGACAGCCACGGTTTCATGCACGAACGACCGATCTTCCTCGGTCATTCACGTAGAGCGATTCATCAACGCTCTTTTTTCTTTTTCAGAGTCACCGCTCCCGCCACCGCGCAAAGGATGGCCGCGCAGGAGACCGTCACCGACCCACAACCGCCCTTGGGCTTTTCGGTGTC
>JAFQOC010000210.1 GCA_017420845.1 Clostridia bacterium | reverse complement strand
TGGCGATGAGGACTTCCTTGGAAGGAATCTCGGCCAGCTCCTTGACACCATTGGCGTCCAGAATCTCACCGTCGCAGTAACCGGCCAGGATCTGGAAGGACTCGATCTTCTCGTCGTACTCCTTCAGGATCTTAGCGGGAGCGATGGGATCCTTCTCGCTGATGGCGATAGCGGTCATACCCACAAGGTGCTCCTTGAGGGCGCCGTAACCGCAGTTCTCGCAAGCGCGGCCGGTCAGAGAATTCTTAACGACCATGTACTTCACGCCTGCCTCGCGCAGTGCCTTACGCATAGCGGTATCCTTGTCAACGGTGATACCCTGGTAGTTCACGATCACACCGCCGACGGAAGCCTGAATGAGCTCGGTCAGCTCGGCAACGGCCGCCTGCTTCTGCTCCAGAATAGCATTACTAGGCATGTTGTTTTTCACCTCCCTGTGAATTTGTGTGCCGTTTTTCAAAACGGACAAAAAAAGAAATCTTTCTCCCGAAGCGCGCGCTTCACCGAGAAAGACTCACAAGGGCAGACCGCAGTATCCCGCGGCTTGCAATCTATATGATCTCCTCGGCAGGAAACTGAACCTTGCGGAACGCGTTTTACGGGAACCTGCTGTCTTTGGATGGTTGGACTCGTACCCCTGCGCTTGCGCAGGATGTAACCACTCGTAAATTATACCACGCCCCCGTGGATTTGTCAAGAGAAAATGAAACAATTTTCTGCAAAAACATTTCCAAACGGGGGCGTGGTGTTTTGTGTATTATGACGAAACCATGGAGAAAGGGGGCAATTACTGATCGTCGGAGTTGTTTTCGGACTCGGTCTTGGGCTCCTCGTAGTTGAAGGCATCCTGATCGAAGGTGTTGAAGCCATCCTCGGCGGGGGTCTCACCCTCGGCGGCACCGAGGTCGGGCAGAGGCTCTTCGTCGGGCATATTCTTCAGCTTCTTGCCGTGAAGAACACCGGTGACCAGGTAGAACATGACCCAAGCGTGGATGAGGATATCGGCGATCATGGAGAGATCAAAGCTGACCAGCAGGAACAGGCAGTCGATGGCGAAGAACACCAGGGCGGCGATCATCCAGCCCACGCGCTTCTTGGAGAAGATCCAGCAGAGCAGGTAGGGGACAGTCAGAACAACACCGATGACCAGACCCACAATGAGCAGGGTGGTGGCGTCCTGGGCGGTCAGACCCATCTCAGCCAGGAACTCGGGATCGGCGACAGCACCGGCAAAGCCCAGGGGGAAGAGCATGGGAATGGTGGCGGAGAACAGGAAATAGGTGTCGCCGAAGGTGACCGTGAACAGGTTGACGACCGTGAAGATCAGCACCAGCAGGAGGTTGGCACGGCAGTTGTTGTACTTGCGCTCCAGCTCGGCGCGGGGGGACATGGGTGCGGTATTGGGAACGTTGGCCTTAAATTTCATAACGGATGATCCTTTCAAATGATGTACTTGGATATTATAGAACGGATCGCTCATAAAATCTTGTCAAAATTGTGAACTCACCGTTTTATTTTATGGGATAAATTGCGAACGGAATGTAAACGGAGGCTTGGAGGGTCAGAACGGGAAGCTGTCGCCCAGAATGTGGCGGAGGGTCTCGGCCTCGTAGCCGGGGATCAGGAGGTAGGAACCGTCACGGAGGGTGATCTCCACGCGGCTCTTGCAGGTGTAGCTGAAGGGCCACTCGTCCACTCTGTCGGCCTTGTAGGGCTCCTGGTCGATGGCGGCAGACTTGTACCAGCTCTTGAATTTCACCCGCCCCTTGATCCGCTTGACCTCGGTGATCTCCGAGAGCGGCAGACGCATGACCATGTCCTCGTCCGAGAGGTATAGCACCTGCCCCTCCCGCCAGACCGACACGGGGATATTGTCGTAGGTGCCGCGGAGGCGGATCTCATACGCCTCCCCCACCGAGGTCACGCCGTGGCGGTAGGGAAGAATGTCCAGCTCCCACGCGTGGTCGGGGATCTCCAGATCGGAGCGGGCGGCGGCAACGGCCTCGGAAAGTCGGGGATCGAGAGCCTTTTCGTCCATGTCGGTTTCGGGGTGTTTTTTGACGTACAGTCGATGGGCAAAGCGGTTGATGGCCGCGGTCAGCTTACTGTTGCACAGCGCGTACAGAAGGAGGAGGCATACCAACGGGAGAGCGGAGAGGATTTTTCCGTTGAAGGGTAAGTCTTTCCCTTGCAATGAATCCAGAATGACCTCATACAACAGCTTCCCGACGATAAGCGGTATCGATACCGCCGCATAAGACAGACCCTCTGCCATGCAACCAACGCGCTCCTCCCGATCCTCCCGCTTGGCTTTCGCATCCAGCCATCCATCGTACAGCCCATCCTTCTCGGCCTTCAGATCGGGCGAAAGCGTCCGTACCGTATAGGCGTTCAGATCGAACACGTCGGTGGAGCGGTTCTTGTCCTCCCGGTCGGGTCGCACCGTGTAGGAGAAGAGGTTTTGGCTGTCCATGGAGATCAGACCTCACCGTCCAGACAAGCCGCCCCCACGATCTCTTGGAATTTGTCGAAATCATAGGCAGGCACGCGGATCTCGTAGCGGTCCTCACCCTCGCGGATCACGACGCGGTAGTAGGTATGGAGCTTGTAGTTGCCCTCGCTGTCCTGCTTGATGCCGAACCGGGCATATTCGCCCTTGTTGAACTCCTCGTCCTTCCACCAGTAGGAGATCTTGTACTTGGCATCCACGGTGTAGTAGCCCACGATGGAGGCCTTGGGGAGCTTCTGGACGCACTCGTAGTCGGTGACGCAGAGGTAGTCCCCCTCCTGCCAGAAGAACACCTCGGTGTTCTCGAAGCAACCGCTGTTCAGCACCTCCTTGGTGTCCCCGTCGGCCGTGGGCTTGTAGCGGTAGGGAAGGATCTCGATCCCCGTGACCTGCTCGTCATCGGGATGGTCCAGCTCCATTTTGATGCGGCGGGAGATAGCCTCCAGAGAGTTCAGAGACTCGTCCATATCGTCGGGGAGGTCCTCGCTCTCATCCTGCTTCTTCTGTTCCCGCTTGTGGATGAGCAGCAGGATACCGCCCATAGCCGCCGACGCGGCACCGCCGATGAGCAGCCACTTGCCGTTGCTCAGAGCGGTCATGAAGTCGGTGTCGGGGAGGGCCTTGAGAAAGCCCAGCAGGACGATCAGGCCCAGACCCACCAGGACGTAGCCTCCCAGAAGCAGAGGGAGCTTCATGGATTTGACCATCATTTTGGTCAGCTCCTTGGTGCCACTCTCCCTGGCCTCACGGGTGGCGGGGGAGATCCGCGCCGTGGTAAAGGGGGTGTCGTCGAAATACTCGTTCTTTTTGTTCTCGGCCAGGGAGACCGCGAACAGATGCTTTGTAGCGTTTTCCATATTGGTTTCCTTTCGTAATGATAGAGGGAGAAATACCCCCCTCTATTATATAGACGCATTTTCAGGGGCAAATCTTTCGAAAAATTCGAAATTTTTTCAAAAAATTTTTGAGGTGTTTTTTGCCCGTCGGAGACGCTGTTTCCTTCTTACGCCTCGCTAGCCTCCACTCCGTTTGTGGCCAGCAGAGTCTTGATCTCTCCGAAATCGTAGCAGGGAATCAGCACCTCATACTCACCGCCCAAAAGCAGGCCGAAGTAGCCGTGGGCCTTATGGGAGAAGAAGCCGCTCTTGCGGAGACCGTAGGGCTTGTATTTGTCGGAATCGGGCTCCTCGGGCTTGAGCCACATATCCAGCTCGAAGTCCTCGTCATATTCGCGGTAGCCCCTGATCTCGTTCAGGGGAATGGCGAACAGCTCCTGAGCCGTGGCGAGGCAGAGGGTCTTGTCCTTGACGAACACCGACACCGCCAGATTGTCGTACTTGCCCTTTTTCCCAACCCGCAGGATCTTGTCCCCGTTTACCTTGTAGTGGTAGGGAAACACGTCCACGGTCAGAGCGCCCGCGGGAATTCCCAGCTCGGCGGCGGCCTCGGCGGCAGCCTCCTCCAGCTTTTTGGATGCCTCGGCAAAGTCCACGGAGGCATTCTGCCGGCTCATCTCGGTTTGCTTACGGTTGATCCTTCTGGCCTTGAAGTTGAAGACCATGGCACAGATCACCAGAGCCAGATCCAAAAAGAGGAGGTAGGGCATGGAATCGTAGATTCCCAGATTGCTTCCGCCGAAGAAGAGGGCTACTCCGCCGATCAGAAAGGCGGCGGTCAGAAGCCAGTAGCGATTGCCCTTTTTGCGTAGGGCGATCTCCTCGGGGGTAGGGTCGTGGGGGGCATACTCCTCCTCCACTACGGAGAAGGCGCCCTTCAGCTTGGCTTTGATCTCGTCGGACACCGTGGCGGCGTGGTAGGGGGTGACGTCGAAATCCATGGCGTTGGGGTCGGTGGTCTTATTGATGGAAAATAGGTTTTTCATGGCTTTTTTTCCTATAGAGGGAGTTCAAATTTGGGTTTATCGGCGCGTTG
>JAFQOC010000209.1 GCA_017420845.1 Clostridia bacterium | reverse complement strand
GTATTTGCTACTTTAATTACTACCAGTACGTCAACGGCCGCGAGCCCATGTACTTCTTCGGCACCAATTCCCTGGGGCAGGATCTGTTCACCGCCATTGGCGTGGGCGCCCGCTTCTCCCTGATCTTCGCCATTATCGTTTCCGCCATCAACCTGACCATCGGTGCCATCTACGGTGCGATCCAGGGCTACTACGGCGGTATGGTGGATATGGTGCTGGACCGCATCTCGGATATCCTGTCGGGTGTGCCCTTCATCGTGGTCACTACCCTGTTCCAGATGCATCTGACGCCCAAGCTCATGAAGCTGGGATCCTTGGGCATGGTGGTCGCCTTCCTGTTTGCCTTCGTGCTGACGGGATGGATCGGTATGGCCGCTCTGACCCGTAAACAGTTCTACCGCTTCAAGAGCCAGGAGTTCGTCCTGGCCGCCCGTACCCTGGGTGCCTCCGACTGGAGACTGATGTTCAAGCACATCTTCCCCAACTCTCTGGGTACCATCGTCACCAGCTGTGCCCTGGTCATCCCCGGCGTCATCAGCTCGGAGGTCTCTATGACCTACCTGGGCATCATCAACCTGCAGGAAGCATTCGGTACCTCCATCGGTACCCTGGCGTCTCAGGGTCAGACGGCTATGACCTCCGCCCCCCACGCCATGCTGTTCCCCGCAATCTTTTTGTCCCTGCTTATGATCTCCTTTAACCTCTTCGGTAACGGACTCAGAGACGCATTCAATCCCGCTACGAGAGGAGTTGACGGATAATGGCTGAGAATAAGCTGCACGTAAATAATCTGACCATCTCCTTCCGTACCACCAACGGTAAGGTACAGGCCGTCCGCGGCATCAGCTTCGATCTGGCCAAGGGCGAGACTCTGGCCATCGTGGGCGAGTCCGGCTCGGGTAAGTCGGTCACCTCCAAGGCCATCCTGGGTATTCTGGCCGGTAACTCCATCGTGGAGGACGGCGAGATCATCTACGACGGCAAGGATCTTCTGAAGATCCCCGAGGACGAGTTCCACAAGATCCGCGGCGATAAGATCGCCATGATCTTCCAGGATCCCATGTCCTCTCTGAACCCCATCGTCAAGATCGGCCGCCAGCTCACCGAGGCTATGCTCCTGAAGGGCAAGGCCCGCCAGAAGGAGAGCAAGGATACCTTCAACAAGTTCCTCGCCGCGCTGAACAAGCGTATGGTGGAGGCCATTGCAAACGGTGACTCCGCCAAGGCGGCTGAGCTGACCAAGAAGTGCAAGGACTTCGATAAGTTCGAGTACAAGCATCTGGAGCTGGAGAAGGCCTACAACATCGCCCATGAAGCCGCTGTGGAGGCTTCCTCGGATATCGACCGTATTCTGTTTGAGATCGGGAAGAACGCTCTGACAAACGGTAAGGAACGTATCAACCGTGCCGCCAAGCGCGCTCTGGAGTCGGTCAATCCTTGGGTGGTTTCCGCCCGTGCTGAGGAGCTGGCAGAGGCAACCAAGGGAATTTCCGCCGCCTACAAGGCAGGTAAGAAGACCGAAGACTATTCCGAGGTCGTCGGCAAGCTCAATGCTGTTCTGGGCATCCTGCAGGAGGCTTTGACCTTCACCATGCCCAACTTCTTCGCCATGGGCTACTACCTCACCTTCAGCGGTGAGCGCGAGGTGCCCGCTATGGCATCTGTGGAGGAGCTGAACGCATACCTCCGCAAGTATCTGGACGACCACTTCATGCTGGCGTTCATCGCTGACGCCAAGGAGGCCGTAACCTACTCGGCCCAGGTTGCCAAGCGTGAAATGGGCGAGGCCATGCAGCTTTTGGCCAAGTACCGTCCCGTTTTCGAGGTGGCCGATCTGGACAAGAAGGCCGCCGAGGAGGCTGCCAAGGCCATGACCAAGGAGGTCATGGAGTCCATCGATCCTCTGATCATCAAAAAGGATAGCATGGTCTATACCTTCGGCGTTGCCCTGGATACCGAGATCGATAAGTATTTCAAGGGTATCAAGAAGAACGCCGCCGAGGCCGCCCGCTATGCCAAGCAGAAGGCCGCCTACGATCGAATCGTCGCCAAGGGCAAGACCCCCGACGGCGAGGTGGTTCCCGCATCCTACGTGGATCTGGAGCAGACCAAGGCCAACATTCTGACCCAGATCGACCGTATGATGGCTCACTTTGCCGAACTCATTGAGGCTGTGGATACCCGCGACTACGAGGCTGAGACGGTCGCCATCATTGACTTCCTCAAGGCCAACGCCTCGGGCGTGGTCAACAAGGTCACCAAGGCCATCGCCAAGGCCCGCGCCATCAAGCTGATGGAGGAGGTCGGTATCTCCGAGCCCCGTAAGCGTTACAACCAGTATCCTTTCGAGTTCTCGGGCGGTATGAGACAGAGAATCGTCATCGCCATTGCTCTGGCCGCCGACCCCGATATCCTGATCTGCGACGAGCCTACCACGGCTCTGGACGTGACCATTCAGTCCCAGATTCTGGAGCTCATCAACAATCTGAAGCGTGAGCGTCAGCTCTCCATCATCTTCATCACCCACGACCTGGGCGTGGTGGCCAACATGGCTGACCGCATCGCTGTTATGTACGCGGGTAAGATCGTGGAGTACGGCACCGCCGAGGACATCTTCTACGAGGCCGCTCACCCCTATACCTGGGCGCTTCTGTCCTCCATGCCCGACCTCGACACCAACGAGAAGCTGGACGCCATCCCCGGCACGCCTCCCAACATGATCTATCCTCCTGTTGGTGACGCCTTTGCCGCCCGTAACAAGTACGCCATGCAGATCGACTTTGAGCGTCAGCCTCCCATGTTCAAGATCAGCGACACTCACCATGCCGCTACCTGGCTGTTGCATCCCGACGCTCCCAAGATCGACAGACCCAAGACCATTACCGACCGTATCGCGCGCATGAAGGCTCGCCAGGCTATCCAGGCGGAGCAGCTCGCGAAGAAGGCCGAGACCGCCGGAGAGGAGGGCGACGACGCATGACAGACAACAACTACGATATTCTGAACGGCGCCACCCCCGCTCAGGCCGAGCCCGAGGTTCTGCTTCGGGTGGAGCACCTCTGCCAGTACTTCGGCTTCAACAAGGCCGTGGACGACGTCAGCTTTGACATTATGCGCGGTGAGGTCTTTGGCCTTGTCGGCGAGTCGGGTTGCGGTAAGACCACCACCGGCCGCTCCATCATCAAGCTCTACAACATCACCTCCGGAAGCATCTACTTCAAGGGTGTCCGCATCGGTGCCGGTATCAAGTCCTACCAGGACGATATCGCCAAGGCCAAGGCAGACTGCCGTGAGGGAACCATCACCCCCGCTCAGCGTGACGCCATCATTGCCGAGCGTAAGGCTCAGATCAAGTCCGCCAAGGCAGACATGAAGAACGTGGACAAGGAGTACGCCAAAGAAATGGTGGCTCAGGTCAAGGCCAAGTACGAGCCCCTTCTGGCCGCCGCTCCCCAGGACGACGACCTGAAGGAGGAGTATAAGAATGAGCTCCGCAAGGCCAAGAAGTCTCGCGTAGCTACCCAGATCCAGATGATCTTCCAGGATCCCATCGCCTCCCTCGACCCTCGTATGACGGTCCGCGAGATCATTTCCGAGGGCCTCATCATCCGCGGCGAGCGGAACAAGAAGGTCATTGACGAGAAGGTCTACCAGATGCTGGAGCTGGTTGGTCTGGTCCGCGAGCACGCCGACCGTTACCCCCACGAGTTCTCAGGCGGTCAGCGTCAGAGAATCGGTGTGGCCCGCGCGGTCATTATGAACCCCGAGCTCATCATCGCCGACGAGCCCGTGTCGGCTCTGGATGTGTCCATTCAGGCACAGGTCATCAACCTGCTCAACGATCTCCGTCACGACCTGGGTCTGACCATTCTGTTCGTAGCCCACGACCTGTCGGTAGTCAAGTACTTCTCCGACCGTATCGGTGTTATGTACTTCGGTAAGATGGTTGAGCTGGCCTCCTCCGATGAGCTGTTTGCCCATCCTCTGCATCCCTATACCCGGAGCCTGCTGTCCGCAATTCCTCTGCCCGATCCTCACTCCGAGAAGAACCGTCAGAGAATTGTCTACAACTCTCTGGCTGAGCATGACTATACTGTGGATAAGCCCACCATGCGTGAGATCCTCCCCGGTCATTTCGTGTACTGCAACGATGCTGAGGAAGCAAAATATAAGAAGGAGCTGGGTCTGTGAGCACCCCTCTGCAAAAGAACCTGAAAAAGTACGGCATTTCCACTGTGATCAGTCTGCTGATTGCATATGTGTTCGTCTATCTGCGGGTGGACATGGATCATCCGGAAGCCACGGCTCTGGTTGACTGGTATCTGATCCTTTGCGACGCGTTTACCGTACCCGGACTTCTCTTTCTGATGTTCGGACTGATGATGTCTCTGAGCAATCAGGGCGCACTGGATGGAGTGGGCTATGTTGCCAAAGCAGCATTCCGAATGCTGGTGCCCGGAATGGCGCTGAACATGGAGCGCTATAAGGAGTATCTGGAGCGCAGACGCGCCAACCGGATCAAAGGCTACGGTTTCCTCTATGTAGTCGCCTTGGCGAATATGGCTGTGTCCGGAGTATTTATGGTTCTGTTCTATTCCCTGTATAAATAAGTTAAAAGGTGTGTTCCTGTGGGAACGCACCTTTTATTTATCTAAAATTAAGTTGAATCCTGACGTATTATCTGGTATAGTAGGTGTAATGTGTAAACCAAGGCGAAGAATACCTGTGAGGTGATTTCTTTGGAATTTTCCAATTTGTATTTTCTGTTTATTCTGCTTCCGGTGACCATGCTGG
>JAFQOC010000208.1 GCA_017420845.1 Clostridia bacterium | reverse complement strand
GCCCTTGCGGGTGCAGGGCAGAGCCCTGCCGTTCCCCTCACTGATACACCGCGCAGGGGAAGAGCCAGGCGATGGCAGGGTCGACGATCTTGCCGCCAAAGATATCCAGATCATCCGAATAGTTCCACCAGCCCATGTAGTCGCCGGCAGTCTTGACCATATCGGCCAGCTGGTCGTTGAGGGGAACTACACCGTCTTCATTGGCTACGGTCAGGTATTCGGCCACCAGCTCGTTGTAGCTGATACGCTGATCAAAGCTGCCGTCCTCGTTGTAGAGGTAAGCGCAGATGCGGGTGGAATCGCAGATGGTCTTGAAATCGGCCAGGTAGGGGTTGGCGGAGGAGAGGCGGATGAAGACCACGGGGCCGTCCTTGGAATCCAGATGATAGTAGCCGTCATCCCCCTTGACCACGGTCAGGGCGGGGTTGGTAACGTCCAAATCGGTCAGAGCGCCGTCGGTAACCCCCTCGTAGGGCTTCAACGCCTCGGCGGGGGCGGTGGGAATGACCCAGGGCTCGTCGTAGGGGGACTTGGGAACGTCGCCCGTGCGGGTGACCTTGAACATACAGCCGTTCCCGTTGCCCTCCACACGGAAGACGTACTGGGCGGTGGTGTCGGGGGTGGAGCCTACGCTGCCGGCGGTGATAGCAAAGGTGACCTTGCCCTCCACAGTCTCCATGATGGGGGTGTCAAAGACGTTGATGGGGGCGCCGTGGTAGGTGAGAGATACTTCCTCCTCGGCTTCATAGGTGAACTCATAGACACCGGGGCGGGTGGGGGTGAAGATGACGTAGGTATAGTCGCCGCTGTTGTAGGGGATATAGGTCAGACCCTCGCCCACGGTGGCGGCGTTGAAGCGGGCATAGTCACCGCCCTTCTGGGAGGGGGCGTTCAGGGGCTGGGTGGCGACGGCGGCCTCGAAGACGGTCAGGGTGATCTCGGCGGCATCGGGGGTCAGCACGGCGGCCTCGGTGTCGTAGTGCAGTGCCTTACCCGAGGGGGACTCGATGAGGACGGTGTAGCTGTCCTCGGGGAGCTTGAAGGCGGCAAAGCCCGTGGGGCCGACCAGCTTAAAGGAGACGTCCTTGCCGTTCTTCTGTACCTTGACAATGATATCCGAGGCGGGGGTGCCGTCGTGGTTCAGGACGGTGACCTTATAGGCGGCCTCGGTCGCAGGCGTGGTGTCTGCCATGCTTTCTCCCGTTGTATCAGAGGGGGGCGTTTCCTCATCCCATGGAACATCCTTTTCACAAGCGGTCAGAAGCAGGGAAGCACACAGCAGTCCCGCCAAGGCGAGAGCCGCAAGTCTATGGTTCTTTTTCATTCAATTTCTCCTTGCTTTGGGGTTTCGTTGAACACAACTTATATTATAACACGGATCGCGCGGTTTTGCAAGGGGATATACGAAAAAAGAGGGAGGTGAACCGTGAATGTCTGCGAAATTTTTTGTGTATGAATCGTGACCGAGGAAAAAGAGACCCCTGCGGGAGCTGCCCACAGGGGTTTTAATGACTTTAACAAGCGGTTGATTTCTTAACGAAGGGTTTGGAAATCAAGCTCCCAGATGCTGGTAGTAGTAGCAGAGCTTGGCCCAGGAGTAGTCAACACCGGCGAAGGTGTACTTGTCCATGAGGGTCTGAAGCAGCTCAGCCAGGCGGGCGTCAACGGGGACACAGCCCTCCAGCTCGGGGTGATCCTCGGAGGCAGGAAGCTTCTTTTCCAGGTAGGCGGTGATGTCGGCGGTGAGATCGGGGCCGCGGCCGTGGGTCTTGCCCGCCAG
>JAFQOC010000207.1 GCA_017420845.1 Clostridia bacterium | reverse complement strand
TTTCCATGCCAGCTCGGGTGACTATACTTCATTTGTAGACGTTAATATTGAAGGTCTGGGCTTTACCAAGTTTGCCGCCTATTACGGCGTTTGCGAGACCCTGACCGCCCACGACATCACCATGGCTTCGGTCAAGTTCGCAGTCTTCGGTGACGGCGTCAAGCTCTGGGAGAGTGACACCATGAAGTTCGGGCAGGATATGGCATCCATGGACTGCGATATCAGCGGCGTTTCGGTCCTTCGTTTGGCCGTTGCGGGTGCGCCCGGTATCGGTGGCGCGTGGGGAACTTGGGGTGGCGCTGTAATCTCCAAGAGCGGCAACATCACCGACGATATGCTCTTCACGGATCCCGCTGCCGAGACCGAGCCTCCCATGGAGACCGACGTTCCCACGGAACCCGAGACGGATCCCGTAACCGAGCCTTCGACGGTTCCTGAGACCGAGGCAAAGACCGCTGCTCCCGCCGAGCCTGAGGCTACCGTCCCCGTGACCGACACCGAGTCCGAGACCCAACCCCAAAAGAAGGGCTGCGGAGCTGCCATTGGTACAGCTTCGGTGGGGATTGCTCTGACTGCCTGCGCTGCCTTGCTGAAGAAGAAAAAGGAGGACTGAATCATGCGTAAGTATCTGCTTTTGATTTTGACCGCGGGGCTTTTGCTCCTGTGTCTGACTGTCGGTCTGGCTTCCTGCACCGATACCGATCCCACCCCCGAAACCTCGGATACATCCGCTGATACCCAAAAACCTACCCCGGAGGATACTACCGTGACCGACGAAACCATCACCTCTGCCGAGACTGAGCCTGAAATCGAGCTTTTCAAGCCCGACCCTGAACGCGCTGTCCCCAAGTACGACGCTTTGATGAGCAACCTGGATACCTTCCCCCTATGCTTCAAGTACGGTAAGACCGAGTACAACGGTTTTGCGGGCTTTGCCCTGGAATCCGAGAATTATGAGAACGTGGATCGCGGTGTGAAGTCCACCCTGGTGCTGCGCCATCCCGAGATCCCTGCCGCCTTTAAGCTGGTGGCTACGGTCTACCCCCAGGAGTCTGCCTACGAGTACGTGGTCTACATCACAAACGACGGCCAGGAGAATACAGAGATCATCTCCGACCTTTGCTTTTCCATTCAGTTTGAAGGCGAGAATCCCGTGATCAGCGGCATCAAGGGCGATGCGGGCGGTGTCAATTACACCCCCTACGAGCATGATCTGTCCTCACGCTCCCGATATAACGATCGCTCTACCTCGGGACGCCCTTCCCACGGTGTGTTCCCCTACTACAACCTTTCCTATGGCAACGGCGGCACCTTCATCGCCATCGGCTGGCCGGGTACCTGGTACGCGAATTACAGCTACAAGAAATCCGCCAAGGTGACCACCCTGGAGGCAGGCCAAGGTGACGTCGCTACCTACATTGCCCCCGGTGAGACCCTCCGCACTCCCCTCATGGGCTTTGTGGAGTATGAGGGTGTGGACGCCGACGAGCAGGCCAATATGTGGCGCCGCTACTACATCAACGATGTCATGCGCAAGATAGACGGCGAGTTGACCCCCACCTATGTAGGCGTAGCCAATATGTCTCAGGGTATGACCACCAAGAAGGAACTGCTCATGCTGAATGCCTACAAGGCTCACGGCATTGTTCCCGACGTCATATGGATGGATGCGGGCTGGTATACGGGTGCTGCCGGTGAGTCCGTCGCCTGGTCTCAAACCGGCTCCATGGATATCGACTATACACGATTCCCCGATGGCATGGCATCCATCGGTGAGTTTGCCGAGAAGAACGACGCCATGTTCCTCCTTTGGTTCGAGCCGGAAAATATGAGACTGGACACCGAGGCGTTCCTCGCCGGTCAGGAGGGCTTCAAGGAGGAATGGCTGCTGTCTACCGTGGCAGAAGGAAGCTGGCTCCAGAGTCGCATCATCAACCTCGGCGATCCCGAGTGCCGTGAGTGGATCTTTGCCAAGATCAGCAAGGTCATCGATACTGCGGGTGTCACGGGCTACCGTCAGGACTTTAACAACGATCCCGCCCCCGCTTGGGCAGCCGCCGACGAAAGCGACCGCAAGGGCATGACCGAAAACCAGTACGTCCAGGGCTATCTGGCTCTGTGGGATGCCATCATTGAGAAGTACGGCATCTTTATTGATTCCTGCGCCTCGGGCGGCGGCCGCAACGATCTGGAATCCATGAAGCGCGGCGTTCCCCTCCACTACACCGA
>JAFQOC010000206.1 GCA_017420845.1 Clostridia bacterium | reverse complement strand
GGACGCCCCCCATCTGGATGCCCAGTACGCCGCCTTCGGGCAGGTAACCGAGGGCATGGAGGTGGTGGATCGCATCGCCTCCTGCAAAACGGGACGCTACGGCTTCTACACCGACGTCCCCCGGGTGTGCATCACCATCACCGCCGCCGAGGTGGTGGAGGAGTGAGCTCCCCCATGGATCGTCCCGCCCTTGCGGCGATGATCCGCCCCCCGTCCCGCGGGACGGTACATACGCTTTCCCCCGCTGTGTGCGGAAAGAAAAATAAACAAACATAAAAATGGAGGATACAACCATGAAGTTCGAGTTCTGCAACAAGAAGAAGACCAATGACGTCACCGCTGACGTGGTACTGGTCGCCGCCGCTGCCGGTGCCGCTGCCGCAGGCTGCGTCATCGCTGTCTACGAGGCTCTGAAGTCCGAGAAGGGCCAGGCCGCCATCGCCAAGACCAAGGCCGCTACCGTGGCCGCCGCCGGTAAGGTCAAGGAGACCACCGTTGCCGCTGCCGGTAAGGTCAAGGAGACTGCCACCGCCGCCGCCGGTAAGGTCAAGGAGACCGCCACCGCCGCTGTGGACGCTGTCAAGGCTAAGCTCCCCAAGAAGGATGCCGCTTGCGAGTGCGAGTGCGCCGAGGAGGTCGTTGAGGAGACCGTTGAGGAAGTCATCGAGGAGAACGTCGAGACCGTTGAGGAGACCACCGAGGAGTAATTCTCCGCGGCTTTGGCCAAATTTACCGTCATTGCATGAAAAGAAGGGAGGGTGTCGAGCTTTTTGGCGCCTTCCTTCTTTCTTTCCGGGGGATTCAAATTTGGGTTTGTCGGTGAGTTCTTGCGCCAAAGGCGCATATCGAGCCGCGAAAGCGGTATATCGAGCCGAAGGCCCATGCCGGAGGCATATCGAACACCCGAAGGGTGTATATCGACAAAAATTCCGAGTCGATATGTCCCTTCGGGACTCGATATGTGCCTTGCGGCACTCGATATATCCCTTCGGGATTCGATATGCCCCCTGCAGGGGCGTGACGGGCTTCGCCCGATAAACCCCAATTTATCAGAATCTGAAATACAGGAAGGGGTTGTAGTTGTCACCCACCAGCGCCAGGGCCGAGAGGATGAGCAGAGCGACGGGAGCCGCCACGGCCACGGTGTTGGTCACGGCGCGGGCAAGGCCGCCCACGGTGCCGTCCCTTTCAGCGGCGGCGGTGAGCCGCTTGGAGAGGAAGGGGATGATGGGGGTGCAGGCGATCATAGCCACCAGCAGGATGAAGAGGTAGCTCTTCAGGGTGTAGTGGGCGTTGTCACCGTTCAAGCCCTGGGTAAAGCCGAAGAGAGACTTCAGGGCGTGACCCATAAGGCCCATATCGTCAAAGCGGAAAAGGAACCAGCCGAACCAAACCACGACCAGGGTGTACAGACGACGCAGATGGACGGTGACGGCGTTTCCGTGCTTTTGCCACTTGAAAACATACTTTTCCAGGATCAGGAAGAGGGCAAAGTAGAGTCCCCACAAAATGAAGTTCCAGGATGCGCCGTGCCAAAAGCCCGTCAGCGCCCAGACAATGAGCAGGTTGAGAATATGCCGTCCCTTGGAGAAGCGGTTGCCCCCCAGGGGTATGTAGACGTAGTCCCGGAAGAAGGAGGACAGGGAAATGTGCCAGCGACGCCAGAAGTCGGTAACCGAATCGGCGGTGTAGGGGTAGTTGAAGTTTTCCTTGAAGTGGAAGCCGATCATACGCCCCATGCCGATGGCCATATCAGAGTAAGCAGAGAAGTCGAGATAGATCTGCAGCATATAAGCGGTCACGCCCAGAAGGACGCCCAGAGAGGAGACCTGTCCTGCCGCCAGCTTATCCGCGTTCAGGATGGTATCCGCCACGGTAGCACAGGTATTGGCCAACACCGCCTTCTTGCCCAGCCCTACCGTAAAGCGAAGCATACCGCTCCAGGTCTCGTCCAGGGACACGGTACGTCGATTGATCTCCCTCTGCACGTCCACGTAGCGGACGATGGGACCCGCGATGCATTGGTGGAACAGGGCGGCGTACAAAAGAAGCTTTCCGTAGCTTCGCTGAGGGGGCGTCTCGTGGCGGTAGACGTCCACCACGTAGGAAATGAGCTGGAAGGTGTAGAAGGAAATACCGATGGGCAGGGCGACCTTGGGCAAAAGATTCTCCGCACCGAAGAGTCCCGTAACCGTGCCCGCAAAGAATCCGGTGTACTTGTAGACCACCAGTATCCCCAGACACAGGCCTACCGTCACCCCCAGGGCGAATCGACGGAAGCCCTTGTCAGCGGGACGGTGGGGGGTGGGATCGGCCGTCGACATCAGGAGGGCGCCCAGGTAGCAGATCATGGTCTCCAAGCAGAGCAGGAGCACCAGCGGCGGGCCGCCCCAGGCGTAAAAGATCAGGGAAAAGATCAAAAGGACGGTATTGCGTGCCTTGACGGACGGCGCAAGCAGGTAGATCCCGTAGCACAGAACCAGAAAGGCAAATAGGAAGAACAGGCTGGAAAAAACCATATATAGAGACCTCCGTAAGAGTGGAACACAAAATATTGTAGGGTTTCTTTTATTATAACATAGCCGAATGGGATTTGCAAGGGCTTTTCGCCACCCATACAAAAAAAACTTGCTCCTGCGCCAAAATTTGTGGCGTCTGTATCTTGACAGAAGCACGCATTGCGTGTATAATAAAGAAGTATTCTATTGAAGAGTAAAAGCGCGCGCGTCAAGTGCCGACGGGACGGGGAGTTGCCGGTCGGACGAAAGGGGCTTTCACAAAAAAGCCACCTGCGGTTCGCGCTTTGCATCCCGCTTCGTTTGGCCCCAAAGGTCGCTTTTTTTCCCCGTTTTTCGGGGTATTTGCCTCCTTTCCCGCCCAATGTCGTCGGGGAAGGAGGTATTTTTATGTCCGTTCCCGTCCATTCCACCTCACAAAGCCGCCGCGCCGCCGCCAGGTCTGCCCTGAAGCGCCTTACCCTGGGTGCCATGCTGGCCGCCATGAGCGTGGTCATCGGTATGTTCTGCAAGAGCTTTCTCAACTTCGGGGGAGGTCTTTGGCGGATCACCTTCGAAAATCTGCCCATCATCCTGGCGGGGATCTTTCTGGGTCCCCTCACGGGGGGACTGGTGGGTATCGTGTCCGATCTGACCAGCTACCTGCTCTCCCCCCAGATCTACCCCCCCAACCTTGTGGTCACCTTCGGTGCCTTCACGGTGGGTATGGTCTCGGGGCTCGTGGCCCGCTTTATCATCCGTGAGCGGGGGTCCAAACAGATCGTCCTCTCCGCCTCGGCGGCCCACGTCATCGGCTCCATGATCATCAAGCCCATCGGGCTATTCCAGTTCTACCAATGGGCGGTGCTGGTACGGATCCCCCTGTATCTCATCATCGCGCCCCGGGAGATCCTGCTTTTGTGTCTGCTTTGGAGGCAGACGTCGTTTCGGAAGTTGTTTGAGAAGATGTAAATTGCAGTTT
>JAFQOC010000205.1 GCA_017420845.1 Clostridia bacterium | reverse complement strand
GATGCGACCGTAGCTGTTACGGCCTGCGTGCTTCTTCTTGATAACGACCAGGCTCTTCTCGGGGGTGTCCTTGGTGATGATCTGGCTGTAAGCCGGAACGGACATATTTCTTCTCGAAGGGGTCGTAGGCTTATACTTAATAGTAGGCATGTACTTCAACCTCCTTCATTAGTTCAGGCCTTCGAAGAACTCGATGGTCTTGGAATCAGCCGTCAGAGTTACGATTGCCTTCTTCCAAGCGGAGGTGTAGCCGAAGTGGACACCCATGCGCTTGGGCTTTCTCTTCATGTTGATGACGTTCACGGAGGCGACCTTGGTGCCGGGGAACATGGTCTCAACAGCGGTTGCGATCTCGGGCTTGGTAGCGCCGGGCAGAACCTTGAAGACGTACTTCTTGTGGTTCTCGTCCATGAGCATATCCATGGAAGCCTCGGTGATCACGGGCTTGATGATGATATCTTCGATCATTTTCATTATGCGTATACCTCCTCGAGCTTCTTAACGGCTGCGGCGGTAATGACCATCTTGTCTGCCTTCATGATCTCGTAGACGTTGATGGTAGTAGCCAGAGTGGTCTCAACGCGCTCGATGTTCGCGCAGCTCTTGATGGCGTAGGGGTTGACGGCATCCAGCACCACCAGAGCGCGGTTGTCAACACCCAGAGCCTTCAGCATGTTGACCATGGTCTTGGTCTTGTACTCGGTGCACTTGATGTCATCCACGATGATGAGCTTGCCCTCAGCCACCTTGGCAGAGAGAGCGGAGAACAGAGCGACGCGCTTGGTCTTCTTGTTCATATCGGTGCGGTAGCTGCGGGGCTTGGGGCCGAGAGCGATACCACCGTGAGTCCACTGAGGAGAGCGGGTAGAACCCTGACGGGCACGACCGGTTCCCTTCTGTCTCCAGGGCTTTCTGCCGCCGCCGGAAACCTCGGTGCGGGTCAGAGTGGACTGAGTGCCCTGTCTCTGGTTGAGCAGATATGCTCTGACAGCGGCGTGAAGAACTGCTGCGTTGATCTCAGCGCCGAACACGCTGTCCGCGAGCACCATGGTGCCGACTTCCTGACCGGCCATGTTAAAAACTTTTACATTAGGCATGGTTTATTCCTCCTTCCGCTTATGCTTTCACAGAGTTGCGAACGAACACGATGCCGTTCTTGGCGCCGGGAACGGCACCCTTAACAGCGATCAGGTTGTTCTCACTGTCGATCTTAACGACCTTGAGGTTCTGAACAGTAACCTGCTCGTTACCGTACTGACCGGCCATCTTCTTGTTCTTGAAGATGCGGGAGGGGCTGGAGTTAGCACCCATAGAGCCGGGCTGACGATGCACAGGGCCCACACCGTGGGTCATGCGAAGCTTGTGGCAGTTCCAGCGCTTGACGACGCCCGAGTAACCGTGTCCCTTGGTCATACCGGTGATGTCGACCTTCTCGCCTGCGGCGAAGGTATCGACGGTGATGACGTCACCGACATTGTACTGAGAGCAGTCGTCGTAGCGGAACTCCTTCAGATGCTTCTTGTTCTGGATCCCGTTCTTTGCGAAGTGACCTTGCTCAGCCTTGGTCATGTGCTTAGCCTTAGCATCCATGAAACCCAGCTGAATGGCGTCATAACCATCGTTCTCCACGGTCTTCTTCTGCGCGATCACGCAGGGGCCGCACTCAATGACGGTAACAGGGATTACGTTGCCCTTCTCGTCAAAGATCTGAGTCATACCGATTTTCTTACCGATAAGTCCCTTTTTCATTGTTTCTTTCCTCCTGTAAATTATTGGTTGGCAGGCGGTATCCAGTCGAGATCCGACATCCGCTTGTCAACTTGACTTACAAAGTTACCGAGCCACCGCGTCGCGGAAACCCTTCACGCGATGTCGGCTGTTGTCTTTGTCTGCCGCATGGGGTTGCGGCCGCGGCCCTCGCGGGAGCCGCGCGGTCGTGGCTAAACGGCCGCAGGGGTTATGTGCTTGTCGGGATCTTGCTGCTTACTCCGATTACAGCTTAACCTCGATCTCAACACCGGCGGGGAGCTCGATGCTCATGAGGGCGTCCACAGTCTTCTGGGAAGGCTTCATGATATCGATCAGACGCTTGTGAGTTCTGGTCTCGAACTGCTCGCGGCTGTCCTTGTTGACGTGGACAGAGCGCAGGATGGTGACGATCTCACGGTCGGTGGGCAGCGGGATGGGACCCGAAACCTCGGAACCGTTTGCCTTAGCGACAGCCACGATCTTCTCGGCGGCGGTGTCGATGAGGGTGTGATCGTAGCTCTTGAGACGAACTCTGATCTTTTCCTTGATTGCCATTGTTGTTTGCCTCCTTTTCGAATTTCGCGCAGGCCCTTATATAATGGTAAGAACCGAGCCGCGCGATTTGGGAAATTGGGGCGCGATCCAATTCAACACCGTACCGCGTGTTCCTTGTCCCTCCCGAGAAAAACGGCGATTCCCGCCGACTTTGTTCGCAGAGCTCCTGGGAGCGCGGACGACATTGATCCATGTTTTCGCCCGATTTTCGGACATGCTCCGTGAAAATTCCCTCCCGGGGTCGGATCCACCCGAGAGCAACCTCTCACTTCTACGCACATCATGCCTGAACATTATACTACAAAACCAAAAAAAAATCAATAGTTTTTGAAAATTTTCTCATTTCCCGCCATTATGAAATTCAGAGATTTTTCTGCCTCGTTTTTGTAAATATTGCACAACATCCACTCTTCGCCCGTCTCCCCCCGTACCGACCGCATTTATATATATAAATAAAATGAAGAAATCCCCCGAAAAAGAGGCGAATGGTTACATTCTGTTCACAATTGTGTAGTATAATATGTCTATGTATGCGAGCCGATCCGTCGGCATCCGAAATTTTGAAAAAGGCAGGCATCCCCATGGACCGTTCCCGTTTCGCGCCCCGTCTCTGTTTTATGGCCGCCGCTGTCCTGACGTTGTTGGGCGCGGTCATCCGCACGGTTTGCTTTCTGACCGCTTACGACTCCTCGACGGGCTATCTGAACCCGGGCTTTTTGACCACCCTCTCAACCTGGCTCTATTTCATCACCCCCGCGGTTCTCATCGCCGTCGCTCTGATGATTCCCAAGGATACCCTTCCCTCCACCCTGAACCAAAAGCTCCGCGCCCCCTCCGCGATCCTTGTGGCCCTGGGGCTGGCAGCCTTTTCGGCGGTGGTTCTGATCCGCTTCGCCCCTGCCAAGGGCAATATTCTTCTCGCCCCCGCTCTCCTGGGCATTCCCGCCGCCCTCTACTACGGGATCTCCGCCACCAGGAACGGCCGTTACCCCGATTGGCTGTCCCTACTGGGCTTCATACCCGTCTTTTGGTGCATCACCGCCGTGGCGGATCTCTACTTTGATCATTTCGTCACCATGAACAGTCCCGTCAAGGTATCCCTTCAGGTCGGCCTGATGGGTTTCATGGTTGCCATGCTGGGCGAGCTTCGTTTCCGCATTGGCCGTCCTCTCCCCCGTGTGGCTTCGGTCTTCTTCGGGATATCCGGCTACACCTGTCTCACCGCCGCCATTCCCCTGCTGGTGGCCACGGGTGCCCGCGTGCTGAGCCATCCCCTCCACCTGATGTACGCCATCGTCCTGCTGACCGCGGGTCTGTATAGTCTTTACCTGCTTTTCCAGTACACCTGCCTCCCCCTCCCTGTCGAGAGCACCGAGGCTCAGGCCTCCGCCACCGAATCTGATTCCACCGCCCAGTAAAGGAGAAACGGACTTATGCGTGTTTCCGCCAATATCCGTATCCAATGGCTACACGAGGAGCTGATACGGAATACCTACCCCAACGCCGCACGCCTGGCCGAGCGGTTTCATATCTCCCGCCGTCAGGCCCAGAGGGATATTGACTTTCTCAAAAAGCAGCTGGGCGCTCCCATCGAATACGACGGTCGGGTCATGGGGTATCACTACGTAAAGCCCTTCACCCTTCCCGTGTCCGTAAAGAACGAAAACGACGGCGGCCTGTCCCGCCTGCCCATCAACCCCTTTGGGCGGGATATTCTGGACGATTCCGCCGAGGCCGACAGCGTCATCATTCAGGGTCAGATCCCCTATACCGCCACCCTGGGCATCACCGATAAGCTGACGGTGCTGGAAATGCGCTCCTACATCATCTCCGAGGAGGCCCGCGGGCAATTTCTTTGCGAGTTCCACAACATTGACCGCTTCCTCTGTGCCATCCTCACCGCCCGCTCGGGCGTCCACATCATTGAGCCCGCCTGGCTTCGTGAAAAGCTCCTCCACATGGCGCGCAAGGCCATCGACAACAACCAAGACTGAATCCCATCTGCAAGGTAAACATCATGAAAAACTTTCATATTAATACAGAGATCTACTTCGGCGAAAACGCCTTGGACCGCCTGGCCCAGCTCCCCTACGACCGCGCCCTCATCATCGCGGACCCCTTCGTGGTTTCCAGCGGCATGATCACCCTGCTGACCGCTCGCTTGGACAAGGCTCGCATCGGCTACGAGCTGTTCACCGACGTGGTGCCCGATCCCCCCGTGGAGAAGGTCATCTCAGGTGTGGCCACCATTATGAAAACCAAGCCCCCCTGCCTCATTTGCGTGGGCGGCGGCTCGGCCATTGATACAGGCAAGGCCATGAAGAAGTTCTCCAAGGAGTTCGACGAGAGCTACGCTCCCCACCTCATCGCCATTCCCACCACGTCGGGCACGGGTAGTGAGGTCACCCGCTTTGCGGTTATTTCCAACCCTGCCGAGGGACGTAAGTACCCCCTGGTGGACGAGGAGCTCCTCCCCGACGAGGCCATTCTGGATGAGGTGCTGGTCAAATCCGTCCCTGCCTCGGTCACCGCCGATACGGGTATGGACGTCATGACCCACGCCATCGAGGCCTACGTCTCCACCGACAACAACGAGTTCTCGGGCGCCTTGGCCGAGAAGGCGGTGGAGATCTCGGGTCAGTTCCTCATCCGCTCCTATAGCAGCTGTGACGATACCCACGCCCGCAGAAAGATGCACATTGCCTCCTGCCTGGCAGGTCTGGCCTTCAATTCCGCCTCTCTGGGGCTGAATCACGGCATGGCTCATCAGCTGGGCGCTCGCTTCCATATTCCCCACGGCCGTGCCAACGCCATCCTGCTTCCCTACATCATTGAGTACAACAGCGGCGTCACCCTGGCGGGCCGCTCCCAAAAGGAGTACCCCTCCTGCGTCCGCAAGTACTGCAATCTGGCCCGCATCCTGGGTGTAAGCAACATGAACGAGGTCACCACCATCCGCGCCCTCATCTCCTACCTCCACTTCCTGAGTGCCGAGATGGGCATCCCCGCCAAGGTATCCGAAGCTTGCCCCAAGCTCACCGAGACCGAATATCTGGCCGCTCTGGACGACATGGCCACCGCCGCCCTGGCCGACGGATGCACTGCCACCAACCCCCGTACCCCCACCAAGGACGAGATCATTGAGATCTATAAGAAGATCTGGTAATCCACGCGAAAAAATCCCCCGTCTCCCACGCGCCATACTCCTGAAGACCGTTTCGAAAAAACACGGGGCTCCTCTGAAATACACGTGGCTCACAAGCATTTTGTCTGTGAGCCATTTGATTTCTTCGTATTGTTTATTTTCGGTTTAGATTACGCAAGTAGAATTTTCTCGTATAATGATTATTATGCATGGATAACTCTTAAGAAAGCGGTGAAATAATGTTCCATATTCTTGTGGTAGATGATGACAAAAATACGAGGATGTATTTTGAGGCTGTGCTGGTAAATAACGGATATACCGTAACCGTCGCAAGAAACGGCGAGGACGCGCTGGAAGTTATGGATACGGAGCATATCGACCTTGTGGTGCTTGATATTATGATGCCCAGGATGGACGGATATGAGTTTACCAAGACTCTGCGCCTATGCGATAATAATCTCCCGATTCTGATGGTTTCCGCCAAGCAGCTTCCCGTGGATAAAAACAAAGGCTTTGCCGTCGGTACGGACGATTACATGACCAAGCCCGTCAATCAGGATGAGTTTCTGTATCGCATCAAGGCGCTTCTTCGCCGCGCGAAGATCGCAAACGAGCGCAAGATCGTTGTAGGCGACGTCGTCATTGATTATGACTCGTTGACGGTAACCAGAGGCAACGAGGTGCAAGAGCTTCCACAGAAAGAATTTTTGCTCCTCTATAAGCTCCTCTCCTACCCCGGAAAAATCTTTACCCGCATTCAGCTCATGGATGAAATATGGGGAGCAGAGAGTGAGACGGGATGGGAGACCGTTACCGTGCACGTTGGCAGACTCCGTAAGCGTTTCGAGGGTTGGAGTGAATTTGAAATCGAATCGGTTCGCGGACTGGGATATAAGGCGGTAAAAAAGGTATGAAAATGGCACGGCAGATCAACATAAAGAAAATCAAGGAAAAAACGTCAAGAATGTCCTTGACTCTTGCGCTGTCCATATTCGTATTCATCATTCTTCTTTCGGCCATTGGACTGACAGCTCTCGGCTTGTGGCTCTTAACAAAGGCGGGCGTGATCGTTGATATCAACGGCGAGCTTCAATTGGGTCAGGTCATTTTGTTTATGTCCTTGATCAGCTTGATCATCGGTGGCGTAAGCGTTTTTTTCAGCAGCAGACTTCCGCTGAAGCCCGTGAACGAGATCATCAATAAAATGAATCGCTTGGCTGCGGGCGACTTCAAGACCCGTCTGAAGTTCGGCGATACCATGTCGGCACACCCTGCTGTAAAGGAGCTTACGGCAAGCTTTAATACCATGGCGGCAGAGCTTGAGAATACTGAGATGCTGCGCAACGATTTTATCAACAATTTTTCTCACGAATTCAAAACCCCCATTGTTTCGATCACAGGGCTTGCCAATCTGCTTGAAGCAGGCGATCTTACCGAAGAGCAGCGCATCCAGTATGCTCACGCCATCAAAGAAGAATCCCTACGCCTCTCCTATATGGCAAGTAACGTATTGATTCTGACAAAGATTGAAAGCCAGACCATTCTTACGGGGGTGTCGCGCTTCAATCTGTCTGAGCAGGTACGCGCCGCAGTGCTTCTGTTGGAGGAAAAGTGGACAAGCAAAAACATTGATCTTCTGCTTGACTTTGATGAATATCTGATCGAAGCAAATGAGGAAATGCTCAAGCAGGTGTGGATCAATCTCATTGATAACGCCGTGAAATTCGTTCCTCGATGCGGAACCGTCGAGCTTGAAGTGATGGATGCGGGCGAAAATCTTTGCGTGAAGGTCAGCAACACCGGAAGTGAGATTCCACCCGAAAAGCAGGAGAGGATCTTCGCAAAGTTTTACCAAGCCGATGAATCTCACGCAACGCAAGGCAACGGTATCGGGCTTGCCATTGTGAAAAGCATTGTGGAGCTGCATCATGGAAAGATCAGCCTAAACAGCGGTAACGGTATGACCGCATTTACCGTTGTACTTCCTAAAAAAGCAACGAGGTATCATACATGAAATACGTGCTTTGTCTTTTAATCGGATATGTAACAGGAACAATCAATCCGTCATACATCATCGCGAGGCTCCGTGGCTTTGATATACGGGAAAAGGGCTCAGGAAACGCGGGAGCCTCAAATGCGCTGATCCTCTTCGGGAAGGTACTCGGCATTGGATGCGCTTTGTTTGATATAGCGAAGGCGGCTTTTGCCATATGGCTTTGCGGGCGGTTGTTTCCGGGGCTTGCCTACAGCCTTGCCATCACGGGCGTTGCATGTATCCTCGGGCATGTTTTTCCGTTCTACATGAAATTCAAAGGTGGAAAAGGCCTCG
>JAFQOC010000204.1 GCA_017420845.1 Clostridia bacterium | reverse complement strand
GGCAACTCCCCGATAAACCCAAATTTGAAATGCCGGCTGAGAATTTGTTCTGCTATATACGAAAGCCCTGTCACGGAGTGACAGGGCTTTTTGCGGTTTTGGGAGGATATGGAGGGTCACTTCTGCCGCGTGCTCTCCATCATATTGATCTCGGCGGTGACGTCGGGGAGGGTGGCGGCGCGGGCGGTGATGCGGGCGGTGCGCTTGGGGTCGGGGCGGGAGATGAGGAAGACGGCCTGCTCGGCGGGGACGTAGAGGCGGGTACGGGTGTAGATCTCGCCGCGGTAGCGGACGTAATGGGTGCCCAGACGGCTGGTGCTTCCCGTGTGGGGATCCCAGCGGTCAAAGACGTGGATGCCGCGGAGGTAGACGGTATCCCCGTAGTCGCGGTCGGTGGTGTTGGCGAAGAAGTAAATATTCAGCTCCCCTCGCTGCTTGTGAATGCGGGAGATCATGCCGCCGCCCGGGACGAATTCGCCCAGACCCAGGCGCAAAAACTCGCCCCGGGGATTATTGAAGGCACCGATGCACTCGAAGCGGGGCATTTCGGGCATATAGATATCCAGCGGGACGCGGAAGGATTGGAGCACGTTGTTGAGCATGACGCAATCGGTGAGCTCGGTGCCGTCGGCGGCGGTGCGGTGGGAGGGGATGTAGTAGGCCTCGCCGCCTCTTTCGTTGGAATTGTAGAAGGATTCCTTGATGATGGCGGGATCCAGCGCCTCAGCACCGAAGATGTGGCGGGCGATGCTCCGTACCTCCCGATCATTGGCGGTGCCGTACTCGAACAGACTCATGAAATCGTTGGGGTCGCTCTGCTCGTCGTTTACGTGGTACTCAAAGGCCATTTTGGGGAGGGTGCCCGTGACGATGATCTTGCCGCCCACGTCATAGAAATTATTGACCAGGCGGAAATTCTCCAGACTCACCATGTCGGCGCCCGGGAGGATGAGGACACGGAATTTCTGGGTCTGGAAGGGGTTCTTCAGGTAGAGGATACCGTCCTCGGCGCTGCAGATGGTATTGACCGTCTCGGGGTGGAGGATGGTGATATCCTGACCCGCGTAGGTGGAGATGGTGTTGAGCACCGTCATGTAGTTGCAGGAGAAGGGGGTGCTGGGGTACTCGAAGCCGCCGTCGGTCTTGGCCTCGTAGAGGTAGACCTTATCGTGGAGGGCGTAGATGGGGTAGAGCATGGCGATATCGTTGACGCGGCTTCCTCCCCGGAGGAGGGCTTGGGTTCGGGCCACGAAGGCAGAGAAGGTGGACTGTCCCTCCCGCCCCAGCACGTCCATGCGGAAGCGATCCATGGGGGTGCGGCGGGTGTTTCCCTCGATGATGCGGCTGTTCCAATGGGCCATGAGGAGGTTGGCTCCGTGGCCGAAGGCGTTCATGGCGTCCTTATAGACGATGTTGGTGGTGAGCTTATTGTAGTCGCGGAACAGCTCGCAGGTGACGTATTTACTGCCGAAATTATCGGCGGCGGAGGCGGCCAGATGGGTGGAGTTCATGCCGTAGAGGTAGGCCTTCTCCTGCACCGCGCAGGGGGAATAGACGCTGTCTGCCAGGGTGTCTCCGTTCAGCCACGAGCAGGCCGGGAGCTTGGGCTCGGCCATGGCGGTGATGAGGTGGAGGCCG
>JAFQOC010000023.1 GCA_017420845.1 Clostridia bacterium | reverse complement strand
GACGGCGGTGGGGTTATGCTCGCGGAGGAGGGAGACGGCGGTCTCGGTCTTGGCGGCGGGGGTGGTGTCGGTGTGGGACAGGACGATACAGCCCGCGTTCTCCACCTGATCGTTAAAGAACTCGCCGAAGTTCTTCATGTACATCTTGCACTTGCCCGCGTCCACCACGGTGGTGAAGCCGTTCAGCACAGCCCCCTCGGTGGCGGCTCCCTGAACGGCACGGATGACGTCGGACAGCTTGCCCACGCCCGAGGGCTCGATGAGAATGCGATCGGGGGCATACTCGGTCAGAACCTGGGACAGAGCCTTACCGAAGTCACCCACCAGGGAGCAGCAGATACAGCCGGAATTCATCTCGTTGATCTGAATACCTGCCTCGGAGAGGAAGCCGCCGTCGATGCCGATCTCACCGAACTCGTTCTCGATGAGCACCAGCTTCTCCCCTGCGTAGGCCTCGGTGATGAGCTTTTTGATGAGGGTGGTCTTACCGGCCCCAAGGAAGCCGGAAAAAATGTCGATCTTGGTCATGATGGTTCCCTTCTATATAATTGTATTTTTTAACATGGTCGGGAGCAAAATACTCCACTTTTCATTATACCTCTTTTTGGTTGGATTGTCAAGAGCTTTGGGAAGAAAAATGAGGGAGACGTTTGCTGTTCTATCTCCTCCTTAGCCGCCATATACTGAACCAACAAATCCACGGTTCACGGAGGTACACGAAGTATGGCCGACCATTCCATCTACAAAGACATAGCCGAGCGCACGGGGGGCGACATTTACATCGGGGTGGTAGGCCCCGTCCGCTCAGGGAAATCCACCTTCATCAAGCGATTCATGGAGTCCCTGGTGCTCCCCAACATCGGAGAGGGCTACTCCCGAGAGCGTGCACGGGATGAAATGCCCCAATCCGCCGCGGGTAAGACCGTCATGACCACCGAGCCCAAGTTCATTCCCGACGAGGCGGTGAGCATCCGTCTGGACGGGGTATCCAACATGCGGGTCAAAATGATCGATTGCGTGGGGTACGTAGTCCCCGAGGCTTTGGGTACCATTGAAAATGGGCAGCCCCGCATGGTGCGCACCCCCTGGAGCGAGGAGCCCATGCCCTTCGTGGAGGCCGCTGAGATGGGCACCCATAAGGTCATCACCGAGCACGCCACCATCGGCATGCTGGTCACCACCGACGGCTCCATCGGGGAGATCTCCCGGGAGTCCTACGTGGAAGCCGAGGAGCGCGTGGTGCGGGAGTTGAAGGAGCTGGGTAAGCCCTTCGCCATGATCCTCAACTCCGCCCGCCCCGGGTCGGAGGAGGCGGTAGCCCTTGCCTACGAGCTGGAGGCCAAATACAGAGTCCCCGTAGCGCTGGTGTCCTGTATGGATCTGGATGCCGAGGATATCCGCCACATACTGGAGCTGGTGCTCCATGAATTCCCGGTTTCGGAGGTGCGGATCAAGCTCCCTGAATGGACCGCGGCTCTGGAGCCGAGTCACCGCATTCACACCGCCCTCATGACCCAGCTCCGCCGATCCGCCGATCGGGTCGAAAAGATCGGAGATATTCGGGAGGCCTTTGCCGACTTTAACGAGTGCGAATACGTGGAGTCCGCCGAGGTAGAGGAGGTGGATCTGGGCCGCGGGTGCGCCCGTATCCGTCTCAAAATGACAGACGGCCTGTACTACAAGGTGCTCTCCGAGCTGTCGGGCTTCAGCATCGACGGAGAGGAGTCTCTCATTGATCTGCTCCGTGAGCTTTCGGGGATGAAGGCGGCCTACGACAAGGTAGCCGACGCCCTGCGAGAGTGTGACGAGCGGGGCTACGGCATCGTTATGCCCGACGTAGCGGATATGCGTCTCGACGAGCCCGAGATCGTGCGGCAATCCGGCGGCTACGGGGTGCGTCTCCGGGCGTCGGCCTCCTCCATCCACATGATCCGAGCCAATATTGAGGCGGAGGTCAGCCCCATCGTGGGTACCGAGCAGCAGTCGGAGGATCTGGTGCGGTACATGCTCCGGGAATTTGACGAGGATCCCTCCCGCATCTGGGAGTCCAATATGTTCGGCAAGAGCCTTTACGAGCTGGTCAACGAGGGCATCCACACCAAGCTTGCCCATATGCCCGAGGCCTCCCGAACCAAGCTCTCCGAGACCCTGGAGCGTATCATCAACGAGGGCAGCGGCGGGCTCATCTGTATTCTGCTGTAAGTTCACCCAATATGCTCCATGGTAGGCGATTGCATAATTGCGAGGAATTGCAGTTTATCGGTGCGTTCCCTGCCTTCCCCATGCGGTGCCATCCGCAAGCGGATGCGGGGGACCGCGAAGCGGTGGATGAGGAGAGCGGCACACAGTTCGGTGTCGGGTGTAGATTTTTCCTGGTATATCAAGGGGGTTGTCACACCCGTATAGG
>JAFQOC010000022.1 GCA_017420845.1 Clostridia bacterium | reverse complement strand
CGCCCCCATCACCCCCTTAAAAGTTGAAACCCAACGCACCGATAAACCCAAATTTGAACTCAACTCACATACAAAAAAGCACCTCCCGTATGTTCGGAAGGTGCAACTTTCTATTTGGAGTCAGAGCAACAGCCCTTTCAGCAGGAGCGACCAAACCAGCTCCAAGGTAATGGCAAGCCCCAGCGAGGACAGGATCACGGCGATGATTCCCCTGGCCTTTCCCCACCTCCTACGGATAGACAGGATCCCTAAAGTCAAGGACACCGCCCCACACAGGACCTGGGACACGGTATAAACAATGCCTCCCAGGATGATGAAGGCCCAGTTCCCCCCCGCCGAGCAAGCCAGAAGGATCAGCAGTAAAGTGGCGGGGAGAAAAGCCAAAAGGATGGCAAGCGTGGGAAAGAACGGGTGCTTCTTCTCGGTAGCTTCCATGACAGCCTCCTTATTTCTTGTCGATGGAACGGTAGGGGGGCGTGGGAGCCGACGTGCTTGCCTTGGTCGCCTTGCGGCGCGCCTCGGCCTTGCGGTTCAGATTGATCACCACCAAGGCTACGGTACCGCCGATGACGGCCAGCACCAGAAGAGTGGGGAAGGCCTCGATAAACCAGACGGAAAAGTTCTGGAATCCCTCGCCGAAGTCGGTCCAGCTCTCCACGAAGGCCTCCTTCACCCGCTGACCGAAGGTGGGATCGGGCTCCACCACCTCGGTGTAGATGATGACCTCGCGGAGGGTGAGGTGGACGGTGGACATAGCCACCTGCCCGTCGTACAGGTTCAGCTTGGTACGGAGGGCCTCGATCTCCTCAATGACGTTGTACAGCCGCTCCTGAACCTTAAGCATGGAATTGATGTCGCTGTAGTCGGTAAAACCCTCCAGCATGGCGGTCAGGCTGGTCTTTTCGGCCTCCAGCGTCTCCAGACGGGAGACGGTATCGTAGTAGGTAGCGGTGATTTCGTTGGAGGAGGCGTTCTGGGACAGGATGCGAATGCCCTCGTCGGTGCGCAGGGCCTCCAGGAAGGCGTCCAGCTGTTCGGCTGGTACGCGGAGGGTGTAGGTAGCGCGTCGGGCGGAATTCTTCACGTCCTCATAGCCCGTGCCCGTGGTTTCGGAGGCCTCCACGTAACCGCCGTAGGTATTCAGAGCGGTCATGATGACGGTAACGGCGGCGTCGTAGGCCTTGGTCTCGCAGTTCATGGTGACGGTACGGATGATCTTGCGGTCATAGTCGCCGTTCAAGCCGCCGGTGAGGGTGCCGTCAGAGCTGCCGCCCTCCATGCCGCCGGCGGAATTATCGCCTATAGCGGGATTATTGGGAACGTAATCATTGCTGGAGGAGTTGCAGGAAGCAAGGGTGAAAACAGCCACCAGGAGCGCGGCGGTCAGGATCAGGATACGGTTCACGGTGTTCTTTTTCATGAGTTTATCTCCTTTCGGACGGTTGTTTTGTGCCGCTCGCGGCGGCCTTCACCCATATAGACGCAAAAAAATCTCATCCATTACGGAGATTTTGAAAAAATATTATTTTTTCAAAAAAAACTCACACTTTCCCAGAGGACAGATATTCCTCGGCGAAGTGAGCCGCCACGGCGCCGTCGCCCACGGCGGTCACAACCTGGCGGAGTACCTTGGTGCGCACGTCCCCCACGGCAAAGACGCCCGGGATAGGGGTGCGGGTGGTTTCGTCCGCCTTGACGTAGCCCCCCTCGTCCAGCTCGATCTGCCCCGCAAACAGGGCCGTATTGGGCTTGCGCCCGATGCTGACGAAAATGCCGTCGCAGGCCACGTCGGTGATCTCCCCCGTTTTGAGGTTCTTCACCTTGGCGCCCTTGATCCGTCCGTCCACCGTGTACTCCGCCACAGCGCTGTCCCACAGGAAGGTGACGTTCTCAGCCTTCATGAGGGGCTCGTGATAAATGCGGGTAGCCCGCAGGGTGTCACGGCGATGCACCACGGTAACCTTGGCGGCCAGGCGGGACAGGTACAGCGCGTCGGCCGCGGCGGTATTGCCGCCGCCTACCACCATGACCTCCTTGCCCTTGTAGAAGCGGCCGTCGCAGTGGGCGCAGTAGTGGAGACCCTTGCCCATCAACCGCTCCTCACCCTCAATCCCCAGGGTACGGGGGTCAGCTCCCGTGGCGATGACCACGGTACGGGTCAGATATTCCCCGTCGGTGGTGACGATGCGCTTGACGTCCCCCGAAAGCGAGACCTCAGTCACCTCGGCGTAAACTGTCTTGGCACCAAAGCGCTCGGCGCCCGCCTGCATCTTCATGCCCAGGGTAAAGCCCTCCACCCCCTCCTCAAATCCGGGGTAGTTGTCAATGATATCGGTCAGCGCCATCTGACCGCCGATGGACATTTTCTCCACGACGGCGGTATCCAGCCCTGCCCGGGCGGCGTACAGCGCCGCGGTATAGCCGGCGGGACCTCCGCCGATGATCATCATATCGTATATATGCTCCATTTGGGTTCTCCTTTCGGTTATTCGGTTGGTTTGGAGCACTCGCGCTCCATGGAGGCCGCGATCTCATCGAAGTAAGGATCCGCCTCGGGCAGGACGGGGGTCAGCAGGCTGTCATACAGCTCTCTCCCCACGTAATCCCGTGCCTCCCTCACCCAACGCTCCTCGGCCTCGGTTCCCAGATCCCGAATGACGTAGCTGATCTTCTTGTAAGGGCCGGGATGGATGAACAGGTGCTCGGCGTCGGCGTAGCCCTCCTCGTAGCGAAGCCCCAGATGGAGGCCT
Organism: Clostridia bacterium; assembly: GCA_017420845.1. Classification (GTDB taxonomy): domain Bacteria; phylum Bacillota; class Clostridia; order Oscillospirales; family CAG-272; genus CAMEON01. Next base: position 242 of record JAFQOC010000022.1, on the reverse strand, counting down.
CCCTCGTCGTTCTCGGGCATATCGGTATAGCGGTTGATGAGAAACTGCTCGACGGTGGGCAGGCGCTTCATCTTCTCCCACAGAAGCACGAAGGCGTAAGCCCCCTTGTTCTCGCTTTCCTCCCTGTCGCCGTAATCGGTGTGGAAGCCCTGCTCGTCACACAGAACGCGCCGTGCCCGGCCTCGGTAGCGCAGAGCGGGCTGCTCCGCCACGTACCCCAGCATTTCCAGATTCTTCATGGT
>JAFQOC010000203.1 GCA_017420845.1 Clostridia bacterium | reverse complement strand
TGCTTTAGCGGCATTTGTAGGCCGCAACAAGTAACTTCGAACATTTGCCTGCTTTCGTGTTGCGGCGGCCGCCCCCGACACCGCCGGCCATCGCCTTTAGGTCAAGGGGGCTTCGCCCCCTTGACCCCCATCGTTGCCGCAGAGAGAAAGCTGGTGGCATTACCCCGATAAACTGCAATTTTTCATATCGGACGAATAGTTACCCGCGCGTTTCTTGCCATGCCTGCAATACTTTGTCACCGTGGAATTGGTTAAGCACAAAAAATTTGAGGGATAGATCGGTCAGAAGCTTGTTGTTTGACAGCCAAAAAATTTACAATTTTTAAAGAAAAAGTTTCTGCCAGCATCTTGAGGAAAAATACATTCTGTGCTATAATTATATAGTTATAGTGTGCTTTTTCTCTCTGCAAGAAGGGAGTGCATCAGAGGAAAAGATTTCTAAGGACAAGAACAAGGTATAAAACGGTGTAACAGCCAAAATGCCATATTGCGAAACCCACTGTCATATATAAGAAAATTTTTAAGGAGAATACACACAAATGAAATTAGGTATCGTCGGACTTCCCAACGTAGGCAAGTCCACTCTGTTCAATGCCCTGACCAACGCCGGGGCAGAGTCCGCCAACTACCCCTTCTGCACCATTGAGCCTAACGTGGGCGTGGTGGCGGTGCCCGATCCCCGCATGGATAAGCTGGCCGAGATGCACAACCCCGAAAAGTACACCCCCGCCGTTATTGAGTTCGTAGACATCGCGGGTCTGGTCCGCGGCGCCGCTCAGGGCGAGGGTCTGGGCAATAAGTTTCTGTCCCACATCCGCGAGGTGGACGCCATTCTTCATGTGGTGCGCTGCTTTGAGGACTCCAACATCGTCCACGTGGACGGGAAGGTGGATCCTCTCCGCGACGTGGAGACCATCAACATGGAGCTGGTACTGGCCGATATGGAGATCATGGAGCGCAAGCTGAATAACGCCCGCAAGATCCTTAAGGGCGACAAGACTGTGGCGGGTGACATTGCCGTCTACGAGCGGGTCATGAAGGCCCTGGAGGAGGGACAGTCCGCCCGCACCGTAGAGCTGACCGAGGATGAGCTGGCTCTGTTCCACGACACTCCCCTCATCACCATGAAGCCCGTGATCTACGTGGCCAACGTTTCGGAGGACGAAGCCAACGGTGACGTTTCGGGCAACGAGAGCTTTGCCAAGCTCAAGGCCTTTGCCGACGGTGAGCACGCCGCCGTTATGCCCATCTGCGCCCAGATCGAGGCAGAGATCGCCCAGCTGGAGGGTGAGGACAAGGAAATGTTCCTCGCGGACATGGGCATTGAGGAAGCGGGCCTGGACCGCCTCATCCGCGCCAGCTACTCACTCCTGGGTCTGATCAGCTACTTGACCGCAGGTCCCAAGGAGGTTCGCGCCTGGACCATCGTTAAGGGCACCAAGGCCCCCCAGGCCGCGGGCAAGATCCACTCCGACTTCGAGCGGGGATTCATCCGCGCCGAGGTCATCGCCTACGACGATCTCATGCGTCTGGGATCCATGAACGCCGCCAAGGAGGCCGGTCTGGTTCGCTCCGAGGGCAAGGAGTACGTCATGAAGGACGGCGATATCGTGCTGTTCCGCTTCAATGTCTGAATGAATCCATCGGGCGCACACATAGGTGCGCCCCGACCCCGTTTACATCATTTCCTGCGATGCGGTAGGGGCGCCCCAATGTGTGCGCCCCGGTCTTC
>JAFQOC010000202.1 GCA_017420845.1 Clostridia bacterium | reverse complement strand
CTACCTTGAATACAAAATCATCTTCCGGAATACAAATCCCTAAATTTAACGGCAAAACTACTTGACTTTTCTCTCTCATTGTTGTATAATTACCTCGCTTTCTTGTAGGTTTTTTGTAGCAATTAAATTATACAACAAAGCTAGCGGTTGTTCAAGCCCTTTCGGTTTTGAACAACCGCTTTTTTTGATTTTTGGGGGAGTTAATGACTCAGCCCCTTCTTTTTGTATATGAATTTTTGGGGGGCGTTTCATGCCCGGATCCGAAGCCGACCTCTTACGCCAACGGGAGGGTCAGACCCACGATGGAGGTGCAGGCTGACCTGCTCGGCGATGGCCGTGAAGACGGTGAGAAAATCCATGTCGGTCAGATCTTGACGCCGAACTCCCGCTCCATCAGGGCGATGATCTCCTCGCGGCGGGGCATGGACTGGGAGGAGCCCAGTCGGGTGACCGAAATGGCAGCGGTGCAGGTGGCGAAGCGCAGAGCGGTCTCCATGGGCAGACCCTCGGCGATGGCGGTGGCGAGACCGCCGTTGAAGGCATCTCCCGCGCCGGTGGTCTCCACGGCCTTGACTTTGAGGGCGGGCACAAAAATCTCCTCGCGGCCGTCGGTGAAGTAGGCTCCCCGCACACCCAAGGTGATGACGACCTTCTTCACGCCCATTTCAAAGAATTTTGCGGCGGCCTTGCGGCAGTCCTCCACGGTATCCACCTGGATGCCCGTGAACTGCTCTGCCTCTGTCTCGTTGGGGGTGACGTAATCCACTCCGTCGAAAAGTCCCTCGGGGACGGGAACGTAGGGAGCGGGGTTGAGGATGAAGGGCTTGCCGTACTTGGCGGCCAGCTCCTTGGAGGCCAGAACCGCCTCGGTGGTGGTCTCAAACTGGGTCAGCACCGCGTCGCAGTCGGCGTAGTCTGCCTCGGCGGCCAGCACTCTGGCGCGGTCCACGTGCTCGTTGGCGGACAGGGCCACGATGATGCGGTTCTGGCCGTCGGTCTCATCGATCTCAATGAGGGCACCCGCGGTCTCCACCAGAGGATCCACGCAGACGTACTTTTCGCTCATGCCCTCGGTGGCGTAGTGACGGGCCATGATCTGTCCCATCATGTCGCTGCCGCGGTGGCCGATGATGTAGACCTCCGAGCCCGCTCTGTGGGCGGCGGTCATCTGGTTATTGCCCTTTCCTCCGGGGCTGACGCGGATGGCGGTACCCTTAGTGGTCTCGCCGTGGACGGGCAGATGGGGGGCGTAGCCGGTGACGTCCACATTCAGGGAGCCCGGGCCGATGATCTTTGCCATGATGTATTTTCTCCTTTGCTTGCGTGATTGAGGAAGTTCAAATTTGGGTTTATCGAATAGATACAAGATACGCGCCGAGCAAGCTCGGCCGATACAAGATACAAGATATAGAAACGGGAGTCGTCGTAAGGGTTTTTACATATCTTGTATCTTTGTATCTTGTAACTTGTATCTCACCAATAAACTGCAATTTTACGCTTTTGCCGCGCTCTCGATGATGGAAATGCCCGCCGAGGTGCCCAGACGGGAGGCGCCTGCCTCGACGAGGGCCTTGGCGTCCTCGTAGGTACGGATGCCCGCCGAGGCCTTGATGACGGTGGAGCCGCTGAGGTTGGCCTTCATGATCCGCACGTCGGCCACGGTAGCCGCGCCCACCGACACGCCGGTGCAGGTCTTGACGAAGTGGGCACCTGCCTCGCAGGACAGACGGGTGGCCAGGGCCTTTTCCTCGTCGGTGAGGAGCCCCGTCTCGATGATGACCTTGACGGTCTTGCCCTTGGCGGCGGCCACCACGGCGGCGATCTCACCGCGGACGTAGTCTGCGTCCCCGTCCTTGAGCTTACCTACGTTGATGACCATGTCGAACTCGTCACAGCCCAGGGCATAGGCATCCTCGGTCTCGGCCACCTTGACGGCGGTGGTGTTCTGACCGAGAGGGAAACCGATGACGGTGCAGGTCATGACGTCGCTCCCTGCCAGCAGCTCCTTGGCCAGGGCAATGTTGGCGGGGTTGACGCAGACCGAGGCGAAGTCCCACTCACGGGCCTCGGCGCAGAGCTTCTCAATGTCGGATCGGGTGGCGGCGGGCTTCAGATTGGTGTGGTCAATGTACTTGTTCAGAGGCTTCATAGTTATGTATCTCCTTGCGTTTTTATTTCTGCTTTTTTGGTGAAACGCTCTCTCATCCGCTTCGCGGGCATTCTCCAAAAGGAGAGCATCATAGAAAAGGCCAAATTACTAAGATTTCTCCCCCGGACTCGCGGTTGTCCGAAACACTCGCGGAAACTGCTTCCTTTATGGATAATTTGAAAAAACAGGGAAAAGCTCTTTACAATTCTTACCTACTATGCTATAATTATAGCACGCCTAAAACAATAATTCCATAAGCATATCCGCAGAAAATATAATTTTTGAGTCACGGAGGAAAAAACCATGCCCCACACCCCCCGCCTGTCCCCCTTTTTGCCCCTCGGGGAGAGGGTCAGTATCGAGGTATTCTACGAAAAAGGCTACAACGCGGCGGACGACGTGACCCACGACGAGGAGCATATTCACGATTTCTACGAGATCTACGTCAACCTGTCGGGGGAGGTCTCCTTTCTGGTGGAGGATACCCTGTATCCCGTCTCCCGCGGGGACGTCATCGTGACCCGGCCCAACGAGGTGCACAAGTGTATTTACCATCGAGACGGTATCCACGAGCACTTCTGTATCTGGCTGGACGGACTCCCCGCCGCCTCGGAGCGGCTGCGGGAGGAGTTCGGCAAGCAGACTCTTGTGATTTTCTCCGAGGAGGAGAAGCAGCAGCTCATTGATCTGTGCTTTGCCCTTCACCGCGTCGACACCGGGGACGAGCTGCTGGCCTTTCGGGCAGCGGGATATTTGTTCGGGGTATTGGATCTCATTTGCCGAAGCCGACGTCTGGATCCCACTCCCAGCGCGCTCCCTCCCTCCTTTTCGGATATAGTGGACTACATCACCGCTCACTACTTCGAGCCCTCCTGCACGGTGGCGGAGCTTTGCCGGCGGTTTTACATATCCAAATCCACACTCTGCCGCCACTTCCGCCGCTACTTTCAGACCACTCCCTCGGATTATATCGAATCCCGACGGCTGTCTGAGGCCAAAAAACAGCTTCTGGCGGGGGCATCGGTGCAGGACGCCTGCTTCGGGTGCGGCTTTTCGGATTGCTCCTACTTCATTCTGCGTTTCCGTAAGAAATTCGGCGTGACCCCCTACCGTTTCCAAAAAGGAAAGGGCATCGGTGAATAGAGGGGATCTCTATACCGTGCCCTTGTCGGGTGTGATGGGTAAAGCACCCGTGGGCTTTGTCAGGCTTCGGTGGCTTTTGAGGGGGCGTATGCCCTGTACTCGGTTACGCCCGTGATGGTTTCGCCGTCGATCTG
>JAFQOC010000201.1 GCA_017420845.1 Clostridia bacterium | reverse complement strand
CCCGTAGGGTTTCTTTCCTCAACTCGCCCAACGGGCGAATTTCACACGCGCGACGCGCGTATTTCACGCCGAAGGCATTTCACACGCCGTAAGGCGTATTTCACTATTGCAGTTTATCGGAACGATAAACTGCAATTTGAAGGACAGCCCAAACGCTCCCTCCAGTATATGCGAAACCACAAAGCCGCACCCCCGATTTTTTCGAAGGCGCGGCAGTTTTTCAGAAACAAACGAGAAAACGGAATCAGTCCTCAATAGCGGCCTTCTGGGTCAGAACGGCGCGCATGATGGCGGGATCGAACTTGGGCTTTCTGTCATAGGTATACAGGCCGTTGACCTCCTGCTCCACGTCGGTAAGCTGAGTGTAGCAAAGAGCTCCCATTTTGGGATGGAACAGAATGGCCTCGGTCAGCCCCTTGAATCGGGCAATGAACTCCTCTTCGGACATAGGTGCCTGGCCATAGCCCCAGCCCGCGTCCTCGGCGGGTGCCCAGCGGATTCCGCCATACTCGGAAACGAAGGTGGGATGCTCAGGCATGGACAGGGAGGGATTGAGCCAGTGGACGTCGTAGGTGCCGCCCTCCTTCAGAGGCTCCAGCTTCTTCGCAAAGACCTCGGGATCCTGCTCATAGTCGTGGAGATCCATGATATCGGTCAGCCCGGCAATGTGAACCCATCCCGAGGCATCGATGTACATACGGGTAGTGTCGTACTGGCGGGTGACGGTAGCCAGGAAGCGAACAAAGTGGCGGTTCTGGTTGGGCTGAGTCTCGTTGAGGGGACACCAACCGATGATGGCGGGATGGTTGAAGTCGCGGGCCATGATCTCGCACCACTCGGGAATGAAGTTTTGGTAGGCCGCGTCGCGTGAGATATCCAGACACCAGTTGGCGTGCTCGCCCCAGACGATGTAGCCCTTCTTGTCGCAGAGGGACAGGAACAGAGGCTCGAAGACCTTCTGGTGGAGGCGGGCGCCGTTGAAGCCCATAGCCATGGAACGGTCGATATCAGCCTCCAGCTCACCCAGACAGGAGGCGGTGTAGATGCCGTCGGGATAGAAGCCCTGGTCCAGCACCAGTCTCTGGAAGACCGCCTTGCCGTTGAGGTAGAAGATGCCGTCGCGGCACTCGATCTTACGCATACCGAAGTAGGACTCTGAGGAGTCCTCCCCCATAGTCAAGGTCAGATCGTAGAGGCGGCCGTTGCCCACCTCCCACAGGTACAGCTCGTCCAGCTCCACCTCTACCACAGCCTTGCCGCCGTGGACCACGGTGGTGCCCACGCCCTGCTTCTTACCGTTGAAGGATGCTTTGGCGGTCAGGGTCATGCCCTCGCCGCCCACGGTGAAGGCTTCAATGACCAGCTTCTTTCTCTCAATATCGGGATAGTACTTGGTGGAAGCGACGTAGTCCATGGGCACGCACTCCAGCCAAGTGGTCTGCCAGATACCCGTGGTGCGGGTGTATGAGCAGCCGTGGGAGTAGTAGAGCATGGACTGCTTACCGCCGGGCTGAGTACCGGTGCGGAGGTGGTCGGTGACGCCCACGGTGATGGTATTCTCGCCCTCCTTCAGGGCCTTGGTAATGTCAAAGGAGAAGGCCACGTAGCCGCCGATGTGGCTGCCCATGTACTGACCGTTGACCCACACCTTGGTGAAGTAGTCGCAGGCGCCGATATGGAACAGGACACGCTTGCCGGCCCACGCCTCGGGGAGGGTCAGGGTCTTGCGGTACCACACGCCCTCGCAGAAATCCTTATCGCCGATACCCGACAGCTCGCTCTCGCGGCAGAAGGGGACGGTGATGGTCTCGGAGAAGGAGGCGCCGTTCTGGTAGCCGCGCTGCTCGCCCGAGAGACCTCGGTCGGTCTGGTACTCCCAGGAGCCGTTGAGGTTGAGCCAGCTTTGGTCGCCTCGGTCAAACTGAGGGCGGGGGAATTCGGGGCGGGGACAGTTGGGGGTATAGAGCATGGTGACGTACCTCGCTTTTCAAAATTTTCTGATCCTATTATACTGGAAATGGGATAATTTGTCAAGGGATTTGGAAATATTCAAATTGCAGTTTATCGGTGCGTTGGGTTGCGACGACGCAACGGGGTGCAGGGGCGAAGCCCCCTTGACCCCCATCCTCCTTTTCGTGGGATATATCCCTATTATATCACAAAAATTCAAAATTTGCGATATATCCCACAGGATTTATCCCAAATTCGGGTACAATACATATAGAAATGCCGAAAGGAGGGAGCGCCATGACCGCCAAGCAAGCCGTAGCTAAACGCATCATCGAGCTGTGTGCCGAGCGTGGAATCGCCGTCAACGCTCTGGCCAATCTGTCGGGCGTGTCCCCGTCCACTGTGTACAGTATGCTGAATGAGAAAAGCAAGAATCCCGGCGTGATCTCCCTGCAAAAGCTCTGCGACGGGCTGGAAATCTCTCTGCGGACTTTTTTCGACAGTCCTTTGTTTGAAGGTCTGGAGCAGGAAATCAAATAATCCCTCCTCCGTAGCGTCTCAGTCCGAGACCGACGAAAGAGGGATTTTTTGTTGAAAGGGCTTTACATTCCCCTCCGTTTGTGCTATAATACTCCCGATGCCACGGGGAAACAGGTGGAATTCCTGTACGAGCCCGTCGCCGTGAAGCGCTTGCCCTCGCAGGAGGGTACAAGGTCAGGTCTTACCCCTGCCGCAAGGGGAACCGGGTCATTGGAGCCGCAAGACTCCGAGAAGGCCGATCTGACCGCGCCCAGTCGAAATACCCGAGCATCACGCGGGCAACGTCCCGCCAAGCACCACCGCAAACGCCGCGAGTGCCGGCAGGTTGGAAAACATCACAAAAATAAAGGAGAAAACAAGCATGAACGTACGTAACACGAAAAAGTGGCTGTCGTTCATCCTTTGCGTCGCGCTGATTGCGGCTTTTGCGCTGACGACCGTGGGATGCACCGACAACACCCCCGAGGCCCCCGAGACGAGCGGGAACGCCACCGTTACCACCGCCGAGGGCGGCACTGTCCCCGAGACCCCCGACCAGAGTACCCCCACGGTCAAGGGTGAGGGCGCCACCGTCTTCTACTTCAACGTAGTGGACAAGGACGGAAACGAAACCAAATTCGAGATCCATACCGACAAGACCATTGTGGGCGAGGCACTTTTGGAGCTGGGGCTCATTGAGGGCGAGGAGGGAGACTACGGCCTCTACGTCAAGAAGGTCAACGGCATCACCGCCGACTACAACGTGGACGGCACCTACTGGGCCTTCTACGTGGGTGACGACTACGGCATGACCGGCGTGGATCTGACTGAGATCGAGGCAGGCGCAACCTACGCCTTCAAGGTGTCCAAGTGAGTACCCTACCCGAGCCAAACAGACCGCCCAAGCGAATCAGCCGCCGTAAAAAGACCCTGGTGACCATTTACGAGATCGCTGTCTTCGGTATGCTGGGGGCACTCATGATGGTGTCGGATATCCTCATGAATTTTATCCCCAACGTCCACCTGGTGGGCGTGATGATCGTGATTCTGACCGTGGTGTACCGCTGGAAGGCGCTGTTTCCCATCTACGTGTACGTGCTCCTCATCGGGCTGATCGAGGGGGCGGGACTGTGGGCAACCTACTGCTACGTCTGGGCGATCCTTTGGGGCATGGTCATGCTTCTGCCGAGGCGTATGCCGAAATGGTTGGCTCCCATTCTGTACGCACTGGTCTGCAGTCTCCACGGCTTCGCCTTTGGCTTTTTGCTGATTCCCTACCAGATGGCACTCACAGGCTTTACCTTTGAGCAAGCGCTGGTGTGGTGGCAATTCGGCTTCTTCACCGCCGACATTCCCCACGGCATCGGCAATCTGGTGGGCAGCCTTCTGGTCGTCCCTCTGGTGACCCTGATCCGCAGGCTGGATAAGCAGATTCGCAAATAATATAACCCCGTCAACGTTTTTTCGCTGACGGGGTCTTCCTTTTCGGGGTAAGAGAACTGATCTCAGCTCAACCGCTCCCGCATGAAAGCCATGATCTTCTTCTCCTCTCTGGACACCTTCACCTGAGTCAGCCCCATGAGGTCTGCCACCTGCTGCTGGGTCATGTCACGGTAGTAGCGGAGCAGAATGATCTTCTTCCACATAGGGGGTAGCTGCTCGATGACCTGAGCCAGGGCGATGCGGTCCACCTGTCTCGCCATCTCGTCGGCATCGGCGCGGTCAGGGATGACCGCCCCCAGCTCGGGGGAGTCCTCGCCAAAGGCGTTGTCGGACAGGGAGGACACGGGGGACATGGCCTCCAACGCCATGGCGGCATCCTCCACGCTCACCCCCACCGCGGCGGCCAGCTCGCTGACGGTGGCTTCCCTTCCCTCCTCGGCGGCGATCCGCGCCCGCTCCCGCATGAGGAGCATCCCCGTATGGCGGGTGCCGCGGCTGACGCGGATGAGGCCGTCGTCACGCAAATGACGGCGGATCTCCCCCACAATGAGAGGGACGGCGTAGGTGGAAAAGGCGGTGCCGCGGGCGGTGTCAAAGCTGTGGATGGCTTTGATCATACCCATGGTACCGATCTGCATGAGATCCTCGAACTCGGTGCCACGGTCGCGGAATTTCACCGCCACGGTGCGCACCAGCCCCATATTGTCCAGCACCAGCTTTTCCATGGCGGTCTTGTCCCCGCTTTGGGCGAGGGTAATGAGGGAGAGGTTCTGGGCGAAGCGGGGATCGGGAGCAAGGGCGGAAGAGGTAAGGGGAGTATAGTCGAGAGCTTCGGATTCGGTCATGGTGGTTCCTCCTGTCTTGGGTTGGGAGGGGTTCAAATTTTGGTTTATCGCTCCGCGCTAAACCCAAGCGAAATGCGCTTGCGCGCGTGAAATATGCGCTGAAGCGCATGTGAAATACTCGCAAGCGAGTGTGAAATTTGCCCTTCGGGCAAGTTGAGGTGCAGAACCTTCGGTTCTGTCCATTATATTTTAATAGAAACCCGTAGGGTT
>JAFQOC010000200.1 GCA_017420845.1 Clostridia bacterium | reverse complement strand
GTCGCAGGAGGAGCCCATCTTTTTCAGCTGGGAAATGATGCGGTTGCCGTACTGCTCCTTCCACTTCCAGGCGCGCTCCAAAAACTTCTCACGGCCAAGGTCCTCCTTGGTGAGCCCCTCCTTGCGCATGGCCTCCACGATCTTGGCTTCGGTGGCGATGGAGGCGTGGTCGGTGCCGGGGAGCCACAGGGTGGCGTAGCCCGACATACGCTTGTAGCGGATCAGAATGTCCTGGAGGGTGTTGTCCAGGGCGTGGCCCATGTGGAGCTGGCCCGTGATGTTGGGCGGGGGGATGACGATGGTGTAGGGCTTCTTGTCGGGATCGCGGTGGGCGGTGAAGTAGCCCTTGTCCACCCAGTTCTGGTAGATCCTGTCCTCAAATTCGGACGGGGCATAGGTCTTGGGGAGTTCGGTGTTGGGATTCATGGGAATCTCCTTTCTGATTTGTATGTAGAGAAACTTTTTCGTTATCTACCCTCTCACCCGCTTTCAGCGGGAGCTCTCCCAAAGGGAGAGCCTTACATGCCGCACTTGTTCGGCGGCCTCTCCCCTTGGGAGAGGTGGCACGCCAAAGGCGTGACGGAGAGGGCAACGCTTAAGGAAAAAACAAAAAACGCCCTTTCGTATCAGGACGAAAAGACGCGGTACCACCTGATTTCGCTTTTTCGACGAAGTCGAAAAACACGCACTCAACAAGCGATAACGGGCTCAGACGGTGAACGCTACCCGCAAAAAGCGGCTCACACTCACAGGCTCACGGGCGACCTGCTTCCCTTCCCACAAGGACTCGCACCAACCGTCCTCTCTCTGGGTGGATTCAAAGAAAGCTCCTCCCGGTCATAGCCGAAGGAATATGAAAAGCGACCCGAAAGAGGGTCACGGGGGTTGATTTTGAGATCAACACCGACACGCGGAGCTTTTGGAACTTCCGCGTGTCGATTGTATCTCACGGTCTTACAAGAAATTAGTCTGCGTTGGGACTGTATCCCGAAGGGATCAGTCGGCGTAGACGCTGACCTGCTTCTTGCTCTTGGTGGCGTGCTCGAACTTGACGCGACCGTCGATCAGAGCGTACAGGGTATCATCGGAGCCGATGCCGACGTTGTTGCCGGGACGGATCGCGGTACCTCTCTGACGGACGATGATATTGCCGGCAAGAACTGCCTGGCCGTCAGCCTTCTTCACACCCAGTCTCTTGGACTCGGAATCGCGGCCGTTCTTGGTAGAACCGACACCCTTCTTATGAGCAAAAAACTGCAAACTGAGCTTCAACATCATGAATTACCTCCATTTTTCAGTAAATAGGTGGGTTGGCGAATGAATGGTTTGAGAAGTGAAACGTCTCACGCTCCGTAATGGCGGTTGACCACCTTGACGTCCAGATAGTCTCCGTACTCCTCCAGCATATCCGTAAGCTGCTGGTAGTAGCCGAGGAAGATACCCGACACGGCGTACCGCTTCATATCGTCCTCCTCGAACTCGGGAAGAGCGGACTTGCAGGTGACGCGGATGGTGGTGGTGCCGTCATCGATCTCGTAATCGATGGAGGATGAGAAGGCAACCTCAACGGTGTTGATGAGGAACATGGTCATGGCCGAGAT
>JAFQOC010000021.1 GCA_017420845.1 Clostridia bacterium | reverse complement strand
CCTATACGGGTGTGACAACCCCCTTGATATACCAGGAAAAATCTACACCCGACACCGAACTGTGTGCCGCTCTCCTCATCCACCGCTTCGCGGTCCCCCGCATCCGCTTGCGGATGGCACCGCATGGGGAAGGCAGGGAACTCACCGCTAAACCGCAATTTGAAGCATTTCGCGATCGCCGTTTTTTATTCCAGCTCCGCCTCAGCCACGCGGACCACCAGGTCGGTGCCGTAGGGGAAGTGGGTGAAGTCTACCTTCAGGCTGTCGCCCTCCTGGGTGAAGGCCAGCTCCCGACCGCCTCCCGCGGCGTCGGTCCAGCGGATGCTCTTGATCTTACCGGGAACGCCTGTAAAGCGCCACCCGTCGGTATCGTCGGAGCCGCGGTCCACCACCACGTTGCCGTCTCCCACGACACGGAGACCGTGGATAAAGAAGTAGAGCTTACTGCCGTCGCGGAGGGCGAAGTCCTTGCCGGGACCCGTCACGCCGCAGGGCTTGGCGGTGTAGATGACGTTGCCCGTGGCGCGGACCCAGTCACCGATCCCTCGCAGAAGGGCCTCCTGCATGAGGGGAATGGCACCCTCCCCCGTGGGGCCGATATTGAGGAGGTAGTTGGCCCCCACGCGGCGGCAGGCGCAGAGGGTCTCGATGAGCTCGGCCAGGGACTTGTAGTTGCAGTCGTTTGCGCCAAAGCCCCAGTGGTTGTTCATGGTGTGGCACATTTCGGCGGCTACGTACTTGCGGTGGCCCTCCCGATCCATGGGGGTGGGACGGCCCTGCTCGAAGGTGACGCTGTCCAGCTGGAGGTTGCCTACCTCACCGCGGTGGGACAGGCCCGTGTTGTTGACGATGATGGCGTCGGGCTGGTGCTTGCGGATGACCTCGTAGAGGGCGTCCTCCTCCCAGTCAGCCTCGGGCTTGGACCAGTTGCCGTCGAACCACAGTCCGCCGATCTTGCCGTAGTTGGAGCAGAGGATCTCCACCGAATCCCGCAGGTATTGGAGATACTTGGGGAAGTTTCCGTTGAAGTCGGGATTGTACCAATCCAGGGTGGTGTGGTAGAACATGGGCATGACGTCCTGCTCGTTGCAGGCGTCCACGAACTCGCGGATGAGATCCCGCCCGCAGGGGGAGTGGGGGGCGTCGAAGGTGTTCAGACCGCAGGTGTCGTAGAGGGAGAAGCCCTCGTGGTGGCGGGTGGTCAGGGTGATGTATTTCGCCCCTGCCGCCTTGGCCACGGCCACGATATGGCGGGCGTCGAACTCGGACGCGGTGAAGGTGCTTTGGAGCTTTTGGTACTCGGTCATGGGGATGCCGTGGATATGCTGCACCCACTCGCCCTTGCCCATCTGGGAATAGAGACCCCAGTGGATGAACATACCGAAGCCTTTGTTTTCAAAATCAGCGACTCGCTTCTCGGGGATCGGAATTGACATGACAGACCTCCTGTTCTATGTGGTTTGGTGTGTTACTTGTGATTGCGGAAGCTTTCGTACAGCTCCGCCACTTGGGCCATGCGCCCGCTGAACTCAGCCCAGTCGGTGGGCTTGACGCGGTTCCAGACGTTCTCGGACAGACAGGGGGTGCGCTCCTCGATGAGTTTCTGCTCCTCGCGGACGCCCTCGGCGACAACGGGGTACTTCACCACGATCTGGTCGCCCCAGGCCAACAGCTGACCGCCCTCCACCTGCATGGTGGGGTCGATGTGCAGAGCCTCCTTGTTGTAGGGAGAGCCGGGATGGACGGCGCCCCAGGTATAGACGTCCCAGTTGTAGACCTCCTCGGGGGACCAGTAGACCACGGGAGTCACCACGTACATGGGCTTCCAGGCGCCGTTGACCACGCGGAAGCCTGCCTCCAGGAGCTCGGGGGCGGTCTGGTAGAAGTTCTCCCAGCTGACGATCACCGACTGCTTGGGAATGAGATGGTTCATGCTCTTATGGAAGCCCTCCCAGACCACGGGGGTCTTGCCGCAGTCCAGAATGACCTCGCAGATGTCTTTGATAAAGGTGGCATACATCAGCTCGGTCAGCTCATGCTTGCCCTCCTCGGTGGCGAGGTAGCCGTCCACGTCAATACCGCGGTTACGGAACGCGTTCAGGCACTTATCGCAGCTGATCCACTTGGCAATGGCCGCCTCGTCGCCGCCCAGGTGGATGTACTCGGAGTCGGCAAACAGCTCGCACAGCTCACGGAAGAGGGTGGCCATCCCCGCCATGGACTCCTCGGAGAGGCAGATGATGCCGTCGGTGCCGAAGATCTCGCCGTAAGCGGCGGCGAAGGAGGTGGTGTGGCCGGGGACGTCGATCTCGGGAATGAGCTGAACCCCGCGGGAGCTCGCGTAGGCGATCAGCCCCTTGATCTCGGCCTCGGTGTAGTGACGGCCCTCGGTGGGAAGCTTGGGAAAGGCTTTCGAGGGTAGGGTATAGCTCTGGTCGTCGGTAAAGTGGAGATGGAGATACTTGACCTTGTAGAAGCGGCACATATCCACGTATTCGTAGAGAACGTGGAGCTCGTGCCAGTCTCTCGCCAGGTCGATCATGACGGTGCGCCAGGTGCACTTGGGGGCGTCCTCAATGATACCCGCAGGAAGGGTCAGACCGTCCTCGGTCTTCTCCATGAGCTGAATGAGAGTCACGGCGGCATTCTGAGCGCCGAGGATATCCGAGGCCTTGACGGAGGCACCACTCTCGGTGACGGTGAGGGTGTAGGCTTCGGTGGGAAGGGAAGTGTCCACGGTGAAGGCGATGCCGCCCTCACCCTCGGTCAGATCAATGCCGTGGGTACGGCGGGCGTAGTCGGCCAGGGTTCTCGTGGCGTCGGCAAAGAGGGCGTCGGCGGTATATACGGGGGTGACAGCCACAGCGGCGTCGGTCATGGTCGTGTGGGCGGGAGCGGGAATGAGTCGGAGCATGGGCTTACGTCCTTTCATGAATATGGTATCTGTAGTATAGCACAATCCCATCGCCCTGTCAAGGAGGCGGGAAAAAACTTCGGGAAAAAGCGGAAAAATGATGCAAAACGGTTGACAAATAATCCTGTCTCATGTATAATGAAAAAAAGGTCGTGTGCGATGGATCTGCGGCCAAATCCATACTGGAAAGGAATTTTTATCATGCGTATTACCTGCAAAAAGGTGCTGGCCCTGCTACTGTCCGCGCTCCTGCTGCTGACCCTCGGTGCCGCCTTTGCCGTTTCGGCTGAGGAGGACGAGGTAACCTACATTCAGGGCGGTCTCGTCGCCTGGTATGACGGCGTTGACAACGAGGCCAACGGTACCCATAATAACAACGCCACCGTCTGGCAGAACAAGGTGAATCCCACCGAGGAGTGGGCTATCCAGCTGACCCCCGATGCCGACGATCACTTTACCGACGAGGGCTTCACGGTTCACGATAACCGCCAGTTCTTCCCCCAGACCGTGCTAGACGTCATCAACGGCGAGGCATGGACTCTGGAGGTCTCTCTGGGTGACTTTGTGGGCCTGGGCGGCTCTTACCACACCTTCATCAACTGCGATAACGACAATTTCTCCCTGTTCATCCGCGTGAGCACGGGCTGTCTGGAGTTCAAGTACGCCGGTCTGACCCGTGACCAGCGCTATGAGCTTCCCGACGGCGTGGAGCTCATTCAGAACTCCATCGTGACCATCACCTATGAGCCCGGCGGCGAGATGGTGACCTACGTGGACGGTGAGGAGATGGACCGCCGCGACGTGTACAATTTCATGGGCGCGGATAACCTCTTCTTCGGCCACAACAAGACCGACCGCAATCAGGACACCACCTTCAAGGCTCTCCGCTTCTATGACCGCGTGCTGAGTGAGCATGAGGTCGCCTACAACGTCTCGGTTGCCAACGGCACCGCCGAGGGTCCTTACGAGGAGCCCACCGAGGCCCCTACCGAGGCACCCACCGAGGCCCCTACCGAGGCACCTACCGAAGCCCCCGCCCAGTATACGGTCTCCTTTGAAATTGAAGATCCCGGCAACTTCTATGCGGATCCCTCTCCCGTGACCGTGACCGAGGGCGAATGTGTTCCCGAGCCTGTGATCGACCGACTCGAGGACGGAAGCCGCTTTGATGCGTGGTACACCACCCCCGAGCGCACCGCGGACAGTAAGTTTGACTTCTCGACTCCCATTACGGGGGATCTGACCTTGTACGCTGCCCGTATTCCCACTGAGACTGAGACGCTTCCCGTGACCGAGGCTCCCACCCTGCCCGTTACTGACGCGCCCACCGAAGCCCCCGAGACCGATCCTCCCCTCAAGGAAGGCTGTGGCTCCGTCATAGGCTTGGGTGCCGTCGCTTTGATGGCTGCTCCGGCCGTTGCTTTTGTCTGCAAGAAGGGTAAGGACGAGTAATTGAATCCTCCCCGGGCTGTCTTTTCCGAAGGACAGCCCTTTCCCTTGTCTAAGGTGTGCAATGCCCCGAAAGCACCCGCGAGAAAAGCGCGGATTTCGGGAATTTTACCTATTGCAATCCCATCATGATTGTGATATAATGTACCATATCTATTTTTACCATCTCATAGAATCGAGGTAATATACAATGAGCAACGCAAAGATGAAGGTCGGCGTGGTAGGCGCCACCGGCATGGTGGGACAGAGATTCCTTACCCTGCTCCACGAGCACCCCTACTTTGAGGTCGCCGCCCTGGCCGCCTCCCCCCGCTCCGCCGGCAAGACCTACGCCGAGGCCGTGGGCAGCCGCTGGAAGCTGGACATCCCCATGCCCGAGGAGTACAAGGACATGATCGTCCTGGACGCCGAGGCGGATATCGCCGCCATGAAGGAGAAGTGCGCCTTCGTGTTCTGCGCCGTGGATATGAAGAAGGACGAGGTCAAGGCCCTGGAGGAAAAGTACGCCAAGGCAGAGATCCCCGTGGTCTCCAATAACTCGGCTCACCGCTGGACCCCCGACGTCCCCATGGTGATCCCCGAGATCAACCCCGAGCATCTGGCTGTCATCGAGGCACAGAGAGCCAGACTGGGTACCAAGAGAGGCTTCATCGCCGTCAAGCCCAACTGCTCCATCCAGTCCTACGTCCCCGCTCTGACCCCCCTCATGAAGTTCAAGCCCACTCTGGTGGTGGCCACCACCTACCAGGCCATTTCGGGCGCGGGCAAGACCTTCAAGGAGTGGCCCGAGATGATCGACAACGTCATCCCCTACATCGGCGGCGAGGAGGAGAAGTCCGAGCAGGAGCCTCTCCGCGTCTGGGGTACCGTGGAGAACGGTGTCATCGTCAAGGCCGAGGCTCCCCTCATTACCACCCAGTGCATCCGCGTCCCCGTCACCAACGGCCACACCGCCGCTGTGTTCGTGAAGTTCGAGAACAAGCCCACCAAGGAGGAGATCCTGCAGGCTTGGGCTGACTTCAAGGGCTTGCCCCAGGAGCTGGAGCTGCCCCACGCCCCCGCTCAGTTCGTCACCTACTTCGAGGAGGATAACCGTCCCCAGGCCGCTCTGGACCGCGATATCTACGGCGGTATGGGCGTGACCATCGGCCGTCTGCGCGAGGACAGCTACTTCGACTACAAGTTCGTGGGCCTGTCCCACAACACCCTCCGCGGTGCCGCCGGCGGTGCCGTGCTCATCGCCGAGCTTCTGTACCGTCTCGGTTACTTCGACTGATATGGAAAGCCGCGAGAATCGCCGCGAGAATCGCCGCGAGTATCGGATCACCACCCTGCCCGCAGGTACCACCGCGGACAGCGTGGACTGGAACGCCATCCCTGCCGCTCCCGTTGACAATTTCTTCTGGCTGGAGGGTTACACCCCCGCAACTGCCGCCAAGCTGGTGTACGTCGAGGGCTACGGCTTCATCCTCCGCATGACCTGCGCCGAGGAGAACCCCAAGGCGGTCTATACCGAGTACAACGAGCCCGTTTACACCGACTCCTGCCTGGAGTTCTTCTGCGACTGGCTGGGCGACGGCCGCTATATCAATATGGAGATGAACCCCAAGGGTACCCTCCTGTCCTGTATTGGCGCCGACCGCCACGCCCGCACCCCCATCGCCGAGCTGTCGGACGGGGAGATCTTTCCCGTGAAGGGCGAGATCCTTGACGGCCGCTGGCAGGTAACCGCCTCTATTCCCTCGGCTCTGCTGTGCCGTATTCTGGGAGTGGACACCGTTCCCTTCGGTAGCGGCTACACCTTCCGCGGCAACTTCTACAAGTGCGGCGACGAGACCCCCATCCCCCACTACGGTATGTGGAGCCCCGTTGGCACCGAGAAGCCCGATTTCCACCGTCCCGAGTATTTCGGTGAGCTGGTGATTTCCTGAAACACACCTCCCATGTGCAAGTTGTCGCATGGGAGGCGTCTTTTTTCTACACCTCCGAGATCGGTTTTGCCTTGACAACACCCCGTGAACTGTGCTATAATACATATATTCCAAACAAGGAGGACTTTTCCATGCGATCTTCTCTGAAAAGGCTGTTGGCGCTCATGCTGGCCGCCCTCATGCTGCTCTCCCTTGCCGCCTGCGGCACGACGGAAGAAAATCCCGATCAATCTGAGTCCCTGACCGGCTCCGATGTGGAGGATGATACCGAAAATCAAGACTACGTTTGCGATCTGCCCGAGGATTTGAACTACGGTAACGAGGAGATCAATTTCATGTACGTCAAGGTCGCCGGCCGTGACGACGAGCTCATCAGTGAGAATCTCGGCAACGGTACCATTCCGGATGCCGTCTACGAGCGCAATCTGGCTGTGGAGAATCAGTTGAAGGTCAAGCTGGTCTTCAACGAGCAGACCACCGATGCCCTGGCGCAGGCGGCCATCAATACCGCCGTCAAGGGCGGTGACCGTACCCTGGATATTTTCGTCATCGGTACCTATTGCGCCGTTTCCCCCGCCATTCAGGGCTGTTATCTCAACCTGAATGCCGTCGAGAACGTGGATACCACCAAGCACTACTGGTCCCAGGATTACAACAACATCGTGACCTTTACCTCGGACAACAAGCAGTACCTGGCTACATCCCCTGCCGCCCTGTCCCTGTTCCGCCTGACCTACCTGACCATCTTCAACCGCGAGCTCTTCAACGACCGTAAGATCCCCGATCTGTACGAAACCGTGGACAACGGCGAATGGACGCTGGAGTATCAGTACCAGCTGGCCGCCGATGCCTGGGTGGATTCGGACGGCAACGGCAAGGAGAGCAAGGACGACTTCTACGGCTTCATTACGGGTAGCTGCATCAGCGTGGACGCCTACTGCACCGCCTCGGATATCCATCTGGTTACCCGCGATGAGACCGGCTATATGGTCTATAATGCCGACAAGCTGGACGCTTTGGTGGACATGGCAGAGAAGGTTTCCACTCTGTATAACGCCCAGGGAACCTACGTCTTCCAGGGTCAGCCCCAGGATGACATCGGTCTGTACTACATCATCGAAAAGTTTGCCGAGCAGCAAGGTTTGATGGCCACCACCCAGTTCCTCTCCATCGAGACCCACATCGAGTCTCTGGCCGAGTTCAGCTACGGCATTGTCCCCATGCCCAAGCTGACCCGGGAGCAGGATGCGTATAAGACTTACGTGCAGGATCAGGTCTCGGCCTTCGGTATCTCCGCCGCCATTGGCGATGAGAAGCGCCAGGCCATGCTGGGCGCCGTCATGGAGTCTTTGGCGTACAACAGCTATAAGATCGTCCGCCCCGCCTACTACGATTCTGCCCTGTCCCTTCGCTTCATGCAGGATCCCCAGTCCCGCGCGATTCTGGACACCATGTTTGAGACCATCGCCTTTGACTACACCTACGTCACCGACGTGGGCGGTGTGCGCGGCACCCTTCGCACTCTCCTGCCCTCCAAGTCTCCGGCTATCGCCTCCCGTGCTAAGTCCTGGCAGCGCACCATCAGCAAGCAGCTGGAGAGAGATAACGCGGCCATCGAAAAGCTGCCCTGATTTCTCCTCCTTCGGCGGCTTTCTGTGAGTCGAGCGGAGGGGATCGGCTCTCGCTCGGAACCGAGGCAGGGAAGGGAAATGAAGGCATTGTGCACAATCTTCACCCCTTCTTTTCCTCCCTCGGTGTCACTCACGACAAATTCAAAAAAATTCAAAAAAGACCTTGACAAACCGCTTGCTTTGTGGTATAATAGGCAAGCGGTTTGTGAAAGGGCTTCTGCGAGTGTAGTTCAATGGTAGAATCCCAGCCTTCCAAGCTGGTCGCGTGGGTTCGATTCCCATCACTCGCTCCATCTTTTGTGCCTTTAGCTCAGTT
>JAFQOC010000199.1 GCA_017420845.1 Clostridia bacterium | reverse complement strand
ATGGGTGGATTTTTGAGCATACACAATCATTATACATCTTTTTATCTGATTTGTCAACCGTATTTTCGGGGATGGGAAAAGATACGAGGAAGAACAAAAGATTTTGAAAAATGAAGAATTATGAAGATTGGCCGCCACTCCTTGCGCGGAGGCGACTTTTATGATACAATAGGGTATCGCAAAAAGCGACAGGCATCCAAAGGAGGCGATCCCTATCTCATTTCTTGAAACCTTTATCGAGGCCACCGCCTGGGGCATGGAAAAGCCCAAGGCCTACGGCCCCTTCCACTTGATCTTTACCTTCGTCGGCCTGGCCGTCTGTATCCTGCTGGCCTACCTGCTCCGCCACACGGGGAAGCGGGGAAACAAGGCGGTCCTGCTCTCGGTGGGCATTTTTCTGGCCGTCACCGAGATCTACAAGCAGCTGTTCTACTACTACTACATCGGGGATCACACCTACCAATGGTGGATCTTCCCATTCCAGCTCTGCTCGGTGCCTATGTACCTCTGTCTCATCGCACCCTTTTTGAAAGAGGGAAAGGCGCAATCGGCTATGTACCATTTCATGACCACCTTCAACCTCCTGGGCGGCCTCATGGCCTTCATCGAGCCGTCGGGGATCGTCCACGAGTACTGGACCCTGACCCTTCACGCTTTTCTGTGGCACATGGTGCTGATCTTCGTGGGCTTCTACCTCATCGCCTCGGGGCGGGGGGCCAGGACTTTGAAGGACTACCGCTCCTCGGTTTTCCTGTTCCTGGCGCTGGCGGCCATGGCGTTCATCATCAACCTCATCTTCTGGATCCCCTCGGAGGGAGATATCAAGATGTTCTACGTAGGCCCCGCCATCTCGCCCTTGGCGGTGTTCAAGGAGATCGCCACGGCCTGCGGGTGGTATGTCAACACCCCCATCTATCTGGTAGCGGTGTCTCTGGGGGCGTATCTGATCTTTTTGCCCGTGTACCTGTGGGAGCGGAGGAAAGAGAAAGCCTTATCAAAGAAATGAAAGTCAAGCAGAGTCGGGCCTTGCGCTCGGCTCTGTTTTGCGTTGGGCTGTGTCCACCCTTGGTAGGGGCGTACCTATGTGTAGGCCCGTTTGATACCCTCTATAGAGGGCGCACACATAGGTGCGCCCCTACCCCCAAAGGAAGGACGGGAAGAGGTCAAAAAACTCACGCAGACCGAGAATAATTCTCACTATATGCGTTATTGCAATTTGGAGGGAAATGTGGTATCATAGAGTCACCGGTAAAAAACCTCACCCGCGCGGGGAATGAAAGGAAGAAACTATGAAACTGAACATTGGTGAAAACCTCCGCCGACTGCGCCGTGCCGCCGACATGACCCAGGAGCAGCTGGCCGATAAGCTGGGGGTGGCCTACCAGTCGGTGAGCCGCTGGGAGAATGGGACGACCTATCCCGATATGGAATTTCTGCCTGTGCTGGCGGGGATCTTTGGGGTGACGGTGGATGAATTGATCGGGATGGAGGAGAGTAAGAAGAAGGAGCAGATCAGTGAGCGGTTCTGTGAGTACCGCGATCTCTGCTACAGCGATACGCCCGATTCGAAGGCCATCGTAGCCTTGATACGGGAGCTGAAACGGGATTGCATGGCGGATCCCGTGCTGTCGAGATATTTGTGGCAGCTTTTTGGCTTCGCGCATTGGAACGCGGAGTCCCTGATCCGGTGTCCCGACGTTCTCGTAGAACTGCGCCTCGCCGCCGAAGAGATCCTGGAAGGGAACTTTGAGCGATGGCTGAAGGAATCGGTTGTGGAGCACATGAGTTATATTGAGGATGACGAGCACGTGGAAGTCTTTTTGGATCGCTATGCTACCGAGCGCGATCTGACCAAGGATACCCTTCTGTACGCCCGTTACTGGGGGCGTGAGGAGTGGGACAGGGCTGACGTTTTGCGGCAAAAGCAATTGCTTTATATGATCCAAAATCAAATTTTCAATAACGGTTTGTTTCGCAGTGGAAACCGTCCCAATGATGTATTTGAGTGCTTGCAGATCAACACCACTCTTCTGAGCTTCCTCCACAATCTTTGCGGCGTGACCCCCGAGCCCGCCCATCCCATTACGGGGGATGGCTCCATAGATCTGTTTTTGTCTGAACGGTTGGTTCGGCAGCCCGCTGACGCATACTATGTTTCCCCGCTTGGCAGAGCCCGCGATACCGCCAGACCCACCATGGAGAAGCTGGGACAGGAAGCCACCGTGCTTCCCTGGCTTCGGGAATTCCGTGCAAAGGTGATCAATCCCAACACCAGCGAACGGATGCTTCCCTTCAACCTGGCGCCGCAGTACTGGACAAAGCAGAAGGAGCTGTACGGCAAGGATGAATGGCTCACCAACGGCCTGTTCCGTACAGGCAATGTGGAAGAGGTCTATCACGAAACAACACAGGGCGTCGATGCGCTGCTTGCCTCCTGGGGCTATGTGCGTGACGGAGCTCTTTACCGCTGCGAGCAAAACACGGGCAAAACCATTGTTCTTTTTTGCCATCTGATTCTTGGCACTACGATCCTTGCACACCTGCTGGGTGTATCTCCGGCCGTGATGTGGCATAGTTT
>JAFQOC010000198.1 GCA_017420845.1 Clostridia bacterium | reverse complement strand
TATTTGCCCTCTCACCGCTGCGCGGAGCTCCCCCAGAGGGGGAGCCTTAGAACGGTGGAAAAAACTTGTGAGGAAACGGGATTTTTGTGGGTTTGTCACGAAAGGCTCCCCCTCTGGGGGAGCTCCCGCCGTAGGCGGGTGAGAGGGCAACACCCAAGGGTCAGCACAAACCAACAGACCTATAAACCCAAATTTGAATATTGACCGAACAGTTATTTTTGGCCCTATACGGACAAAAGGCGATACCCACGCGGATATCGCCTTTTTTGTGCTTGTGTTTCGGAAATTTTGTGATATAATGAAAAAGATCTCTCCCCTGCGTGGTCCGCGCCCCCCTTTTTTCCGTTATGTAGGGTGAAGGCATTCCACAAAAGACGAAAGGAGTGAAGAGTATGGACGACAAGGAGATCGTCGCGCTGTATCTGGCGCGCTCCGAGACGGCGATCCGTGAGACCGAACGCAAATACGGGCGCTTCTGCCATGCCATCGCTTACGGCATCCTCCAAAATCAGCAGGACGCCGAGGAGGTGGTCAATGATACCTACCTGCGGCTGTGGCGATCCATCCCGCCCCACGAGCCCGACCCGCTGAAGCCCTACATCGCTACGGTCAGCCGCCGTCTGGCGTTGGACGTGTACGACGAAAAGCACGCCCAAAAGCGGTACGGGCAGGTGCCTGTTCTGCTGGACGAGCTGGCCGAGTGTATCCCCGACGGGGACGGCGGGGAGGATATCGGGGAGTCGGTGGCGTTGCGGGACACGCTGGACAGGTTCTTGAGGGCACTCCCCCCGAGGACCCGCAGGATATTCGTGAGGCGGTATTTTTACGCCGACTCGGTGGCCACGCTGGCGGGGGACTTTCACATGAAGGAAAGTGCCGTGACTATGCTGTTGCTCCGCACACGGAAAAAGCTGAAGCAGCATTTACAGAAGGAGGGATTTGAACTATGACGGATCGGAATATATTGGACGCCTTCGGGGGCATCAGCCCCGATCTGATCGAGGAGGCGGCACCCCACGGGGGGCAAAAGGAGAGGGATGGGAGAGCTTGGGTGAAATGGGGTGCGGTGGCGGCCTGTTTTACTCTTACATTGGCGATCTTCACAAGCCTGGGAGGCAAAAGCATCATGACCGCCGCGGTGGTGAATTACGGGCCGGCGATCTTTCTGCCGATACTCCTTGCGACCATCCTGTCATTTGGCTTTTCCTTCACGGGAAAGGAGAAAGGTCGATGGTCTTTGCTGCTGACAAACGGGATTTTTTGGGCGGCGATCAATATTTTGACTGTTCTCGGGGTTTGTGTATACTCCACGTATGGGGGCATCAACATGATCGGCAAGCTCTCGATCATATTGGTCAGCGCAAACGTGGGCTTGTGCGTATCTCTCGGTATAGGTATGGCGATCATCCGAGCCAAAAAGGAATGGTGGCAGAGGCTGATGCTGTATCTGTTGCTTTGGATGATCTCCGTGGCCGCTTCATGCTTGGCACACAGCGTCATGGCTATGCTTATGAACGGTGACTTGTTCACGGCTCTGTGAAACAGAAGATCGTATAGGAAAAGGCGATACCCGCTATGGATATCGCCTTATCTTTATGAGTGAAATCAGACCACGCGCAGAAGCTCCCCGTCCCCCGCGGCCAGAGTAAAGCTACCCTCGCAGCTCTCCCACGCGCCCGTGGCCTTGTTGAGCTTTTCAAGGCTGCCCTCGGCCTTCACGGTAACGTTCACAGCGTTCTTGAAGTCCTTATTGACCAGCATACACTTGTCCCCCGCGAAGAAGCCCGCCACGAGGTTGCCGCCCTCGATGGAGGCATACTTGCCGTAGCCCGTGAAGGGGGTGGTCAGCTCGTCGGGGTCGCCGCCTACGTGGAAGACAGCCTCGGAGGTCATGTCCCCTTCCCCGCAAATGCCCGTGTAGAGGGCTTGGAGGTCGAAGTTGATGCGCTTGACGATCTCGTACTTCTCGCCGCGCGTACCGTCCGAGAGAATGATGCCGTTGTGGTAGGACCAGGGCTCGGTGTGGGCGGTGCCGGGGGTCCAGTAGGTGAAGTAAGAGATGAGAGTGGAGCCGTAGGCCAGGGCGGTGAAGGCCTCCCAGCGGACCTCGGCCTCGGTGGGCCAGCGGTAGTGCCAATGCTCCACCAAGAGGATGATATCCATCCACGGGATCCCCCGCTTCATGGCGTTCCTGCGGATGATCTCCAGATTGTTGTAGTAGTTGACCCCCGTGGACTCGGCGAAGAGCTTATTTTCCCAGCCGTTGCGGACACGGTTCTCGTCGCTGACACGGGCGGGGGTCAGGCCCTCCAGGGAGTCCACCTCTCGCTTGCTGAGGTTGTAGTGGTCGTAGGACAGGACGGTGGGGTGGACAATGTCAAAGTAGCCGTCGATATGCCGCTGGTACCGCTGGGCGAAGGTCTCTCCCTCGGCGGGGGGAACGGCGTGGAAGGGGAGGAGGTTGATGTACTCCCCGTGCTTGGGATCGTGGGTGTTGAGGTAGTCGGCCACGCGGCCCAGGGTGGGGAAGTA
>JAFQOC010000197.1 GCA_017420845.1 Clostridia bacterium | reverse complement strand
TGCGCGCCTTTGCCGTGCGGGATTCCGACGGAGCCGTGACGCCTCTCGCCACCCACACGTACCTCATCGGCAAGCTCTACGCCGAATGGGGGGTGGATATGGTCAGCGTGTCGGTAAACGCTGAGGATTTCATGGGCAAGAACGGCATCTACAACACCCTTCGCACCGACAGCGACGGCGGTCACAGCCACATCCCCGCCTACGTGGAGTTCTTCTCCCCTGACGGGAAAAGCGTCCACGCGGGCTGGTCGGAGATCGCCATGAACGGACGGGGCTCTCTGGGCATGACCCAGAAATCCTTCCGTATCTTGTTGAAATCCACCGTCACGGACGTGACCGACGTTCACGAGAATCTGAACACCCTGAACTACGATCTCTACAAAGAGTACGCTTCCAATACCCCCGACGGGGAGCGGGTCACCTGGTACCGCCACATTCTCCTGCGCAACGGAGGAGGCGACATGAGCGGCTCTACCATTTCCCGTTCCCACATCGGTGACGCCTACATTCAGCGTCTGGATCGAGTTCTGATTCCCGACGTTATGGCCTACGCCCCCGTCGTTACCTTTATCAACGGAGAATTCTGGGGCACCTTCAACGCCCGTGACCGCATGGACCCCAAGTATTTCGAAGGGAAGTACGGCATCGCCGAGGAGGACTTCGCCCTTCTGGAGTGCCCCTACCCTCTAACCTTTGGCTGGAACGTGGACTTCACCACCGCCAACGGAGACCCCGCCGAGGCCGACTACTTCATGAGCTTGGTGAGCTTCTGCACGCAGAATGATATGTCGGTGCAGGAAAACTACGACTACATCGCTGAGCGCATCGACCTGGACGGCCTCATCGACCAGTACTGCGCCCAGATCTACCTCTGCTGCTCGGATTGGCCCTCCAACAACATCAAGGTCTGGCGCAATACCAATCCCAACCATCCCACCATGGACACCAAGTGGCACTTCACCATCGTGGACACCGACCACGGCGTGGGACTGAACTCGGATATCCACACCAACCTTTGGAGCGTGATCAACGACGGCCCCGTTCTCTCCCGCATAGTCAACCATATGTTGCAGAATAAGAACTTCCGCGAACGCTTCCAAATGCGCTACATCTGGTGCATGGAGGTGGCCTTCGCTCCTGAGCGGATGCACGCCGAGCTGAATACGCTGGTGGACACCATCCGCCCCGTCATGCAGTACCAGCTGGACCGCTTCCGCTGCACCAATGGCGAGCGAACGAGCTGGGATACGTGGTATTCCTACATCGAGACCATCCACCACTTCGCCGACAACCGCTACGAGCCCGCAAAGGCCCAGTTCATGGCCTGGGCGGGGATGAGCGATGCCTACTATCGGTATCTGAAGAATCAAGCGGTGAAGGAGTGGGGAAGTACCGTCGAGTGAGCTTTTTTGAAGAAAAATCAAAGAAATTCCCCGAAACCTATTGCAAAAAATCCCCAAATGTGGTATCATAATACCGTATGCAAGGACGAGCCTTGCAATCAATTCCGTATTTATTTTTATGGAGGAACATAAACATGAATCAGAACGAGCGTTATCTTTCCGCCAAGGAGATGTATGCCAAGATCGGTGTCGACACCGAGGTTGCTCTGGCCAAGCTCCAGAACATCCGCATTTCCATGCACTGCTGGCAGGCCGACGACGTCCACGGCTTCGAGGGCATGGGCGCCCTGACCGGCGGTATCCAGACCACCGGTAACTACCCCGGCATCGCCCGCAACCCCGAGGAGGTCTTCGCCGATCTGGACAAGGCCCTGTCCCTGATCCCCGGTACCCACAAGATCAACGTCCACGCCAACTACGCTATCGGTGAGCCCGGTGAGGTCATCGAGCGCGACAAGCTGGAGCCTCGCCACTTCGCTAAGTGGGTGGAGCTGGCCAAGAAGCACGGCTGCGGTCTGGACTTCAACCCCACCATCTTCTCTCACCCCATGGCCAAGGACGGCATGACCCTGTCCCACCCCGACAAGGAGGTCCGTGACTACTGGGTCAACCACGTCATCGCTTGTATCCGCATCTCCGAGTACTTCGCCACCGAGACCGGCTACCCCTGCGTCATGAACATCTGGACCGGCGACGGTACCAAGGATATCCCCGCTGACCGTATGGGTCCCCGCGCTCGCTACGCTGACTCCATCGACCGCGCCCTGGCTTGCGGCTACGATAAGTCCAAGGTCTATGTCACCGTTGAGTCCAAGGTCTTCGGCATTGGCGTTGAGGCTTACACTGTCGGCTCCGGCGAGTTCTCCCTGTGCTACGCCATCTCCCGCGGCATCACTCCTCTGATGGACAACGGTCACTACCATCCCACCGAGGTTGTCTCCGACAAGATTCCCGCGCTCCTTTGCTTCTCTGATAAGATTGCTCTCCACATCACCCGCCCCATCCGTTGGGACTCCGACCACGTGGTCGCCTTCGACGATGAGACCCGCGAGATGATGAAGGAGGTCGTCCGTTGCGACGCTCTGGATCGCGTGTTCCTGTCCACCGACTATTTCGATGCCTCCATCAACCGCGTATCCGCTCTGATTATCGGTATGCGCAACGTCCAGAAGGCTCTGCTCAACGCCCTCCTCACTCCCAACGAGGATCTGAAGGCTCTCCAGGATGCCGGCAACTACTCCAAGCTGTTCGCTCTGCAGGAGGAGTACAAGCTCATGCCTCTGGGTGACGTTTGGGCCGAGTTCTGCGTCCGTAACGGCGTTTGCCCCTGCAACAACTGGTACTCCGAGATCGAGAAGTACGAGGAAGAGGTTCTCTCCAAGAGAGTCTGATTATCGCGTTTCTTTACATAAAGACAGC
>JAFQOC010000196.1 GCA_017420845.1 Clostridia bacterium | reverse complement strand
CCCAGAGGCCGTTTTGGGACTCAACCGAGACTACACCCAGTCGGTCGCCCCGACTGTTCATACCCAAACCCGTGACATAGCCGCCCAAGTGAAGATTGGCCAACTTTTCCATATTTCCGTCGTAGAGGATCACCTCGGATGTATAATCACGGGAACGTGTCACCACCGCAAAATGGCCGTTGTTCCCTACCGTCGCATCATAGATGGGAAAATCCGTCAGCTCATGGTGGACACGGACGAAGGAATTGTAGACCGAGAAGGAGGTCTCCCCTCGGCCAAATGTGAGACAGTATTTGTCCGAGGCACGGACGCAGGGGTCACCGTACGCTACGTTAACCGACAAAGTCTGCCGTCCCGAGCCGCTCATGGCCGTGACCACATCGCTCCCTGCTACGGCAACACCGCCACGGAAAAAGGCGAACTCGGCATCAGCGGCCGATATGGGATAGCTGATCTGATCGGCCATGGATTGAGCCGTCAGAGTAGCGGCGCCAATGTCCTTGGCAAGATAGTAAAGATTTTCATAGGTGATCAGGCGGTGATTGCTGACCATGGTCACGGTCACAAAGACTACCAGGATCATATAGAGCACAATGCGGATAAAGCCCAAGCGGTGGGCCAGATTCTCATAGTAGGGGATAGACGGAGCGGAAAAGTCGATGGGTGTCTCGGTCAGCACCTCGTCGGTTTGGCGGGAAAAGCGTTTGACACGCCCTACCGCCAAGCCGTAGAGCCGCCGGAAGGTTCTTTTGATGCCCTGAACGGGATGGAATTTAGCCATTGGATCGGTAGCCCTCCTGTTCAGGATCGTTGTAGAAAACGCGATTGAGGTAGAGGCCGTCAGCGGGAGCGGTACGGCCAAATGCAGAACGGTCCAGCCGATTCAACCGTTCCGAAATGCTACCGGGATCGATTTTTCCCTCGCCCACCTCCACAAGCGTACCCGTCATGATGCGGACCATATTGTAAAGAAAGCCGTCGGCACGAACACGGAAGGTGATAAGCCACCCGCCCTCCACTGGAACACGCTCCACCGAAGCGGCCATCACGTGACGAACTGTGGACTGCACTGTGGAGCCTGCAGCCATACAGGCGGCAAAATCTCTTTGACCAATAAATCCCGCCGCGGCCTTCTGCATGGATGCGAAAGCCTCGTCGCCGATGGGGCGAGGATAATGCCAGGCGCGGCTCTGCTCGAAGGGATCCCGGTCAGGGGTATTCAAAATGCGATAGATATACTCCTTGGAGGATACCGAATAGCGCGCGTGAAAATCGTCGGGAACCCACAGCGCCTTATAGACCGCCACACCGTCGGGCAGGTGGATATTCAAAGCACGGGGAAGACGGTCAAGAGGTACCGTGGTCTCCATAGAATCCTTCCCCTTTTGGGTAACGGTGGCGCAAAACATTCTCGCGTGAACACCGCTGTCGGTGCGGGAGCAGCCTGTAATGTCGCAGGGGTAGCCGAACAAGGCTTCGGTTCCCTCGTTAAGAGCCTGCTGAACCGAGTAACCGTTCTTCTGGGCCTGATAGCCACAGAAATGGGAGCCGTCGTAGCGAATATAGAGCAAGAGTTTCCGTGCCATGGCGACTCCTTTCCTTGAAATAGCTTTTTGCCGTGAATTGGGCTGTACCGTTTCGCTTTTTAATCCAATTTAGGCATCCTTTATCACGGATAGTATACCACAATCCTATACAAAAGTCAAGTGGGAACGGCATTTTGAGCAAATGTCGTTCCCTTTTTTCGTATGCGTTTGGGTCAGTCCTTCAAGCCTTGCAGAATGTTGGTCGTGATCT
>JAFQOC010000195.1 GCA_017420845.1 Clostridia bacterium | reverse complement strand
CCCCCCTTTGCGTTTTGTGATGGGGGCTTCGCCCCCATCACCCCCATAAAAATCGCAACCCAACGCACCGACAAACCCAAATTTGAATAGCAACGCATAAAGAAAGCCCCACACGAAGTCTCCCCCGTATGGGCCTTATCTTATTCCTTTTCTATGAGCCGCGCCCGCATCAGCTCGACGGTGATCTCCCCGCCGGCCACGTATTTCTTGACGGGACCGCACAGCACCACGGTGTCCCCCACGCGAGGCGGGTCGGTGAGACCATCGTAGCGGGTAGCACCCGTTTTGTCATAGACGCCGTAAATAAACAGGGTATTTCCCTTCCCGTCGTCGATGGTGACATTGCCGTAGGTGGTGTTGGTGATCGATACCACGGTGCCGCGAACGTAGTAGCTTTCATCTGTCTGGGCGTTGTCGGCAAGGGCGTTGCCGATTTTCAGAATATCGGGGATGGAGGTATAGGTGATCTCGGCAGGCACACGCCCCATCCCTCCCGCGCGGATGTAGTCAGCCAGCAGATCACGGGCGTAAACTCCCTCCTTGTAGCGGGCGATCTCGGTGAGCTTGTTGGGACCGTAGGTGGAGGTGTAAGTATCTACAATAATATAATAGGTTGCGTTATTGTCGATCGCGCCGTTCAGGGATCGACCGTAGTCGGTAAAGCCGATGAAATAGTTGCTGTTGGAGGTGTTGATGAATTTCTTCTTGAGATCCGAGCCCTTGACCGAGCAGAGAACGAGAGTGTTGTCGAAGGGCATGATCATCTGAAGCTGGGAGTAGGTAACCTCGCCCACCGCCAGATTGTAGGGACTGCGCACCGAGAGGAAGCCGCCCCCCAGCACGATGTCGTAGTCGGGGAAGGCCTCCTCCCCCACCTTGGCGTAGAGGTCGGCCACCAGCTGGCGAAGATAGTCCCCCGAGCGGTAGGCCTCGTTGTAGCCCAACACCGCGTCCCCCGCGGAGACCTGATCCTTGTACTTCTCCATGAGGGTCTCCACAATGGGATCGTCGGGTAGTCCCGCGTAGGAGGAGGAGGAGACCAGCTCGGCGGTGGTGACTTGGCTCTTACCGTTGGCGAAGTTGATGGTGGCCTCGGCGTGGGTGATGCCCTTGTTGTCGCCGCCGCCCTGGAGGTGGTAGACCCCCTTGCTGTCGGTGAGGACGTAGCGCTGGTGGGAGTGGCCCTCAAAGACGATGTCCACGTAGCCCTCGGAGAGAACGGGGGCGTAGTAGGAGGACAGGGCGGAGTCGCTGATGCTGCCCGAGCTGGAGGAGCCGTAGCCGTCGTGGATGGAGTAGATGATGAAGTCGGCCCCCGCCTCACGGAGCTTTTGGGACTCGGCCTTCACCAGATTGGTGAGGTCATTCCCCGTTTTGAAGTAGATGCCGCCAGACATCTCCCCCGAGATGGAGGAGTAGCAGTCACCCATAGCCCCAATGATGCCGATACGGGCACCGCCGCGCTGAACCAGCACGGAGGACTGACAGTAGGAGACCTGCTCATTGGTGTTGCGATCGTAGATGTTGATAGCGAGGAAGGGGAAGCCCGCCAGGGTGGCGTTGTTCTGAATCCAGGTCTCGCCCCAATCGTACTCGTGGTTGCCCAGGGTCATGGCGGCGAAGTCCAGATGGTTCATCCACTCGGTGATCATGTAGCCCTTGGTAAGGTTGGACTCCGAGCTTCCCTGCCACATATCTCCCGAGGAGAGAAGGAGGACGTGGTCCTCGTTGTCATAGGCGTGCTTGAGGTAGGTGGTCAGCTCATCTACGCCCACCTGAGCGTCGGAATCGCAGAACTTGCCGTGGAGGTCGTTGATGGCGAAGAGATCCAGCACGATGACCACCGAGATACCGCAATCGTCGCACTCGCCGTCGTTATCCGCGTCGGTGTGATCCTCCTCGGCGGGCAGCTCGGGGTCCTCGGGATCCAGGATGCCCTCGGAGGTCTCATCGGGAGCCGTGGGGGGCTCGGGGCTTGTGTCGGGGGCTGTATCGGGATCCGCGACCGTTGCGTCGCCGTCGGGATCAGTAGAGTCACCGATATCGGGGAGTACGGTAGTGCCCATATTGGTGTCCACGCCCGAGGGAGGAATTTGGGGGAGCATATGGGCGCAGGATGTCAGAAGCAGGGTCAGAATCAGAAGAAGGGGGAATAATCGTTTCATAGAACACCTCTTATGGGGTAATGAGACTATTATACCATAGAATCGAATGAAACGCAATAGGGATAACAAAAAGGAAGCGAAAAAAGCTTTTTTCGCCAAAACCCGTCAGAAAGGCCATCCGCCATACTCTTGAATCATGTCGAATGAGTGAAAATTTAATACTATTAAATTTTCCGTGTTTCTATGCGCGTAATGGTAATATATGCTATAATAGGGCCATCAAAAACATACGGAGAGTGGGTATCGGCTTCGCTTTCCCGAACGGTTATCTGACGGTGGCGGAGGGATCGATCATCGACCGTGTCAACCACCCGGGCTTTGATCTGACCCGGGCCTTCTACCTCCCATTCCAAATGCTTCCGGCGGTCAGCCTCCTCCCACGGCGGTGGCGCTGCACAGCTCCTCCTTCCCCGCGCGACGCGGCACATTGACGGCTACGGCCACACCCGAAAGGAGAATCCCATGAAAGAGTTTCTTGGTATCGGCGGCTACACCCGCGAGCCAGAGGGCTACCTGTCCTGGCAACACATCCTGTTCGTCGGGCTTCTGCTCTGCACCATGTTCGCCCTCTCCATCCTGCTGGGTCTGCGTAACCGCAAGCGGGACGACCGCTCCAAAAATACGGTGCTGATCGCCTCCGCCATCCTCATCGACGTTATTGAGATCGCCAAGATTGCCATCATGTGCTACCGCTCCGACGATCCCACTACCTGGCAAAACCATCTCCCTCTGTTCCTGTGCAGCATTCAGCTCATCACCATTCCCCTGGCCGCCTTCACCAAGGGGCGCACGCGGGAGGCTTCTCTGGACTTTGTTTTCATCTTCGGTCTTTTGGGCGCCATTCTGGGCACGGTGGGCGCCGGCCAGAACTACAACGCCTACCCCGTCCTTTCCCTGGACAACGTAGCCTCGGGCATCACCCACTGCATCTCCGGCTTTGCCGCCCTCTACATCGGGCTGGCGGGCATGGCCAGTATGCAAAAGCGGAATATCTGGATCACCTTCACCATTCTGGGCGGCTTCTGCGTCCCCGCTTACCTGGCCAACATAGCCTTTGGCACCAACTATATGTTCCTCATGCAAGGAGACGGAACCCCCTACGACATCCTGTACAACCTGCTGGGCGGCAGTCCCATTCTGTACCCTCTGGGTGTATTGGTGCTGTTTTTGATCTACATAGCCGCTTTCTACAGTGTTTTCTTCCTGATCCGCCGCCGGAAATCCGCTTATTCCCCCGCGCCCTCCTGCGAAAACCTCCCTGAAAGCGAAATGATCTGCAAATAAGGACTCCAAAAAGCTCAAAAAACCTCAAACTTTTTTCTAAAAAGCCCTTGACAACTTCCGAAGAATGTGCTATAATATCACCTGTTCCGCGCGGGCATGGCGGAATTGGCAGACGCGCTAGATTCAGGTTCTAGTCGGGGCAACTCGGTGGAGGTTCAAGTCCTCTTGCCCGCACCAAAACAAGAGCAGAGCACAATGTGTGCTCTGTTTTTGTTTTTGATACGGCTAAGGGGTAATGCAGAACCTCTGCAAGATGCAAGTAAGTTTCTCACAGGCACTATGTTCGCGCATCTTGCCCCGAGCGAAGCGAGGAT
>JAFQOC010000194.1 GCA_017420845.1 Clostridia bacterium | reverse complement strand
GATCTGGTCGAGGCTTCCCCCGACGGCCGTTTCCCCGGAGGCATGTGGGGGGAGGCGTGTCTGGACTTCTACCGCCGTCACCTTCTGTACGTGGGAGAGGCCGTCGTCTGTACCCGCGGCTCGGAACGCCTTGAGGGAACCCTTCTGGGGGTGGATCCCGATTACGCCCTGCTGGTAGCGCGTGACGGGGAGATTTTAACCCTTTCTTCGGGGGAAATATCCCTCCGACCTGCAAAGAAAAGCTGATTTGTTGGGCTTTGTTCAGGAAAAGGACATAAATGTTTGGTATAATTGATTCAATCAAGCACGCAAGGAGATATACGTATGCGAAAATTCCGTAGTCTGTGGCTTCTGGCCGCTCTGCTCGTAGCGCTGACCCTGCTGGTCGCCTGCAACCCCGATACCCCCCCTCCCGATACCGACAGCGATACCCTCGCCCCTACCGGGGAGACCACCGGGGAGCCCAACGACGTTCCCACCGACACCCCTACGGAAGCACCCACCGAAACACCTACCGAGACCCCCACCGACCGTGAAACAGAGGCCCCCACCGAGGAGCCTACCCTTCCTTCGGAGGAGAATATCCAAATCGCCGAGCCCGACAAGCTGAGCTTTTCCCCCGACGTTACGGTCAAGGAAAACGGCGAAACCGCCACCGTCACCCACGAGGACGGACTCACCTACACCGCTACGGGCTATACCGCCGTCAGCGGCAACCGCCTGACCTTCGTGAAGGGTCTGACCCTGGCTTTTGATCCCGCCAAGACCGCCGAGGCCTTCAACCGCTTCACCCTGGGCTACACCTCCACCCAGCCCCTGTACGGCAAGGTCACCTATACCCTGAACGGCAAGACCGTCACCGACGACTTCTATCTGGAGGCCGGCACGAGCACCTTCTCCTGCGTCATCTCCTCCTATCTGAACGGCCAGAAGGGCACGGGCATCGCCCAAATGACCTTCGAGACCTGCAACGACGAGCCCGCTGACTTTGCCCTCTGCGTGCTGAATACCGTGGACTACCCCGTCTACGGCGAGGGAGCCGATACCTACTACATCGAAAACCTCCGCTACAAGCTGGGCATCCGCCTCATCTGGGGCGGCGGCATCAACTATCTGGAGGACAAGACCTCGGGCATCAGGCGCCTGACGAATCTGGTCAACCAGGCCGACACGGGTCGCCTGATCCAGCAGTCCTACTACGGCGTCCAGAAGAACGATGAGTACACCCCCGGCAAATACAACGGCACCACCTGGGCCTACAACCCCGTCCAGGGCGGAGACCTCCACCAGAACCACAGCCGCATCATCGATATCGTGGTCACCGAATACTCGGTCTACGTCAAGTCCCAGCCCATGGATTGGGCCAAGGACAACGCGATCACTCCCTCCTACATGGAGAACACCTATACCGTCTACTCCGATCGCATCCAAGTGGACAACCGCTTCGTAGACTTCTCGGACTGGACCCACCGCTACACCCACCAGGAGCTCCCCGCCTTCTACACCGTTTCCTACCTCTCCCGCTTCACCCTGTACAACGGCACCAAGCCCTGGACGGGAGATACCATGTCCTACCGCGACGACCTGGGATTTTGGGGAGATTCCACCTACTACAACGACTGCACCTTCCTCATGAAGAACAGCAACACAGAGACCTGGTGCGCCTGGACCAACCCCAAGGATAATTTCGGCCTCGGCCTCTACGTCCCCAACGTGGACTCCATGCTGGCGGGCCGCCACGCCTTCAACAACTCCAAGGAATCCACCAACGGCGCCTGCAACTACGTGGCTCCCGTCAACACCATCATGCTGTTCTCCTTTGAGGCTCTGGAATACAGCTACCTCATTACCACAGGCTCCGTGGAGGAGATCCGCGCCA
Source organism: Clostridia bacterium (assembly GCA_017420845.1). Lineage (GTDB taxonomy): Bacteria > Bacillota > Clostridia > Oscillospirales > CAG-272 > CAMEON01. The sequence goes on along the minus strand of JAFQOC010000194.1, from coordinate 1,932 downwards.
CCTTTACCGAAAACAAGGACTTCGCCACCAACGAATCCCTCCATAACCACTACCAGTCCCGCCGCGTGGCGGACAGCACCGTGGCCGACAACGAAAATTCCTACGCCGATCTGAACGCAGGAGGGGGAGGCAGTAGCACCGACACCCCCGACGCCCTGTCCGCCGTTCTGGATCTGACCAAGCAGGGAAACGCCGCCCACGTCGTCGCCTCGGGTAACACCACGGTAAAATTCGCCTCCTCGGAGAGCGGCACGACTCTGACCGTCAAGGGCCAGGATCCTCACGTTACTATCGTCTACGACGGCATCCTGTCCGCCGACGAGTACAAGACCGTTGAGATCACTTACATGCTCCCCACCTCCAACAGCAAGGGCAATAACGTAACCGATCTCTTCCTCTGCACAGGGAGCGTCACCAACCCCGACCCCAATGCCTGCGTGCGCGAAGGCCTGATCGCCGACGGTCAGTACCATACCCTGGTCATCGACCTGTCGGGCAAGTCCTTCTGGCAGGGAGATATTCACAAGATCCGCTTTGATTATCTGGACGGCTGCGAGCCCGGAGACGTCATGTACGTCAAGAGCATCGTCCTCAAGTAAGCAGTCCTCCATTCCATGAAAAAGCCACCGCTTCCCCTTCGAGGGTAGGCGGTGGCTTTTTATGTTGGGAATGGCGTATATCAGCTATCAGCCCTTGCGGAGTCGCTCCTCGTCCGCCATGAGCTTATGGAGCTCGTAGTACCGCCCGCCCAGAGCCACCAGCTGATCGTGGTTGCCCTGCTCGACGATCTCGCCGTGGGAGAGGACGATGATGTTGTCGGCGTGACGGATGGTGGAGAGACGGTGGGCCACCATGAGCATGGTGCCGATGTTCATCATCTTCTCCAGAGAGTCCTGGATCAAAACCTCAGTCTCGGTATCAATGTTGGCGGTAGCCTCGTCCAGGATCATGACCGCGGGCTTGTGCACAATGACGCGGGCAAAGGACAGAAGCTGACGCTGACCCGCCGAGAGGTTGTTGCCTCGGTCACGGACGGGCTCGTCCAGGCCTCCTGCCAGCTTGTCGATGAAGTGATGGGCGTTGACGTAGCGGCAGGCCTCCATGACCTCCCCGTCATCCACGCCCTCCAGGCCCAGAAGGATATTGGAGCGGACGGTACCCGAGAACAGGAACACGTCCTGGAGCATCTGGCCAAAGTGACGGCGAAGGGCCGAGATCTTGATTTCCTTGATGTCCCGTCCGTCGATGAGGATCTGACCCTGCTGAATATCGTAGTGACGGCAGATCAGGGACAGGATGGTGGTCTTGCCCGAGCCCGTCGCGCCCACGAAGGCCACGGTCTGGCCCGCTTCCACCTTGAAGGAGACACCCTTCAGCACCCACTCGCCCGGCACGTAGGCGAACCACACGTCACGGAACTCGATCTCGCCCCGGATCTCCTCGGGCTCAATGGCGTCGGGGGAATCCTGGATCTCGGGGACCATGTCGAAGACGGTGAAGATCTTCTCCGCGGACGCCATGGCCGACTGGAGCCAGTTGAACTGCTCGGCCAGGGACTGGATGGGGTTGAAGAACTTGTTGATGTACATGTAGAAGGTCACCACGGTACCGCCCGTGATCATCTGACCCAGGAATTCTTTGTTCTGGATCACACCTTTACCGCTCAGGTAGAACAGGCACATAACCGAGGCCACGTAGAGCATATACACCACAGGACGGAAGATACCGAAGACGAAGATCTGGTCCCGCTTGGACTTGCCAAGGGCTTGATTCTTGCGGTCAAACTCATTCTTCTTGTGGGCCTCGCGGTTGAAGATCTGGATGATCTTCATGCCCGACAGGTTCTCGGAGAGGAAGGTGTTGATGTCGGTGGTGCCGTCCTTGACACGGCGGTAGGCGCGGCGGGAGAACTTGCGGAAAATGACGGTGACG
>JAFQOC010000193.1 GCA_017420845.1 Clostridia bacterium | reverse complement strand
TAAGGGAATCATACCAAAGGAGCCCGCCATGAAAACCATTCGCCTGTTCGATCAAAACAGCCACCTCTATACCTTCTCTGCCACCGTCCTCTCCGTCGAGGCAGGCAATACCCCCGATACTCTGTCCGTCGTTCTGGATGCCACCGCCTTCTTTCCCGAGGGCGGCGGCCAGTATCCCGACAAGGGAACCCTTGCGGACTGTCCCGTTACGGACGTGCAGGAAACGAGCGGCATAGCCGCGGGCGTCATTACTCACACCGTCAGCATTTCCCACCTGGCCGGCGAGCCCCACCCCTTCACCCCCGGCGCGACCGTTACAGGCAAGCTGGACGCCGCCACCCGTCTGGCCCGCATGCAGAACCACAGCGGCGAGCACATTGTTTCGGGTATTATCCACCGCCTGTACGGCTACAAAAACGTGGGATTCCATCTGGGCGACCGTGGAGATACCCCCGACGTGACTCTGGATTTCGACGGGGTACTGACACGTGAACAGCTCAATGCCATCGAGGACGAGGCCAACGCCATCGTGACCGCCAATCTCCCCGTAACCGCCTACTACCCCGCGCCCGAAAAGCTGGCCGCGATCCCCTATCGAGCCAAGCTGGACCTCACCGAGGGGGTCCGCATCGTCCGTATCGGCACCGAGGATGACCCCAAGGACCTCTGCGCCTGTTGTGCCCCCCACGTGGATCATACGGGTGAGATCGGCATCATCAAGCTTCTGGACTTCATCCACTACAAGGGCGGCGTACGTATCCATATGCTCTGCGGCTCCTGGGCTCTCCACGACTACCGCCGCCGCTATACAGCCGTAGCCGCCATGGCCACCGCCATGTCTGTGAAGCAGGCGGACGTAACCGTGGGCTTTGACCGTATGCAAGCCGAGATCGAAGAAAAAAAGAGCATCATTTCTGCCTTGCGCGGAAAGCTGGAGACCTGTACCGTGGCCGCCATAACCCCCACACAAGGGAGCCTTTGCCTCTTTGACGAGGGACTGGAGGCAGGTGAGATGCGCCGCCTCCTCAACGCCGCCGTGGGAAAATGCGGACGGCTGTGCGGCATCTTCTCGGGAAACCATGAGAGCGGCTACCGCTACGTCATCGGACGGGGAGACCCCACCATCGACCTCAAACAACGGATCAAGGAAATCAATACGGCCCTCTCCGCCAAGGGTGGCGGATCCTCCGAGATGCTCCAGGGCTCTTGCACGGCAACCAAAGCACAAATCGAAGCGTTTTTTGCGACGCTGTAAGACCCAAGCAAAAAAAAACGCCATACAGAGTGAAGCTCACACCCTGTATGGCGTTTTTCTATGCCTTAGGTTTATAAAACAAGTTAACGACCAGTTCCTTGACCGCACTCTCATCGGGGTAGAATTCCATAAATTCCTTGCCAACCACCGATTCACCCTCGATGCCTCGAATTCCCAGGAATTCATATTCATCAAATTTTTCCGCCAAAGCCTGCAGTTGGGTTACAGAACGATCCGAAATGATGTGATCAGACATTTTCAAGGACGCTTCCACGATAAATTCGTCATCTTTTGCCACGGATTTCTTGAATGAATCCAAAAGCGATTCCAGATACTGCTCCTGTCGCTTCATGCGATTGGTATTGGTGTTGTTCTCCAAAGCCTCGCGAGTGCGAATGTAGGTGAGAGCCTGGCTCCCCTTCAGCGTCACCGTTTCCCCCTTCACCAGGGTGTTGTCAATGCCGGTAAAGTCATCCAGCACAACCACCTCAACGCCGCCGACCAGGTCATTCATGACCGTCACAGCATCCAGGGTCACGGAAATGTAATGGTTCACCTTCACACCCATCAGCAGGGAGGAGACAGAGTCTGCCGTATTGTGACAGCTTACGTCCCGACCGTTTCCATAGGTGTGGGCAAGGGCGATTTGCTTTCTGATCGTGTCCACCTTATTACCGGCCACACCCAATACGTTCACATCCACCATGGTATCCCGGTTGATGTGGATGGCGGTATATTGCTTTGTTGCGTTATCCAAAACGAACAGCAGTAGGAAATCGGCCTGCATGTTATTATTGTAGGAATCGGCGTGCCCCTCTCCGTCGTACTTATCCAGTCCCAGTACGAGGAAGGTTTCAAGGGTGTCCTTGGGGACGTACGAGGTGCCGTTATGCTCGATGGTCGGGTCCGTCACCTCATGCTCCGGGAAATTCCCTTGTTTCTCATCCCACTTTTCAATGTACAAGAAAACAGCCACAATGAGAAAGACAGCCACAAGACCAACTATCAGTATCGGCAATTTATCGATGAACAGCTTTCTCAAAACCCGTTCTCCTTCCGCCTAAAAATTATTTTTTAAAGACCTTTGCGACCTTAGCGGCGGCCTTAGTGAACACGTCAAACTTCACACCCAGGTAGATACCGACACCGGCAGTCGAGGCGGAAGCAACAATGACACCGACAAGCGAAGCATTCTCATCCTCCTGGATGTCCTGCTCGCCGGTGTACACTACGATGGCGAAGGGAGAGAACGTATCCTGAGAGAACTGCAGATAGTTCTCATCGGTAATATCTGCGCCCTCGATCACGTTCCACTCACCGTTATAGTAGTGGAGCAGGCAAACGAAATTCCCCAGAGTCTCGGCCTTCAGGGTGATGTCGAACTCACCGTGCTCGCCGTGACTAGCGCACTCAGTCATGCTGATGTCAAACAGATCGCTCACCGCCAGCTCGGAAACGTCCACACCAATCTTCTTGGTTATGTCGCCGATTGCCCCATTCAGAGAAGAAAGATCCGCAGTACCCACGATATCGGCATAAGCAGCCTCCATCGCCTGACGCTTGTCACCGGGAAGCTGATTTCTGTTTACGTATGCGGTAATGACAATCTCAGCCTCGCACTTGTCGTTTTCAGCCTCGATCAGCTCAGGGGCCTGATTGGCAGAAGGACTGGCGACAAAGCTACCCGCGGCGGCTACGGAAGGAATGCACAGGCTCACCATCATCAGGCACACCATACAAAGCATCATAATTTTTTTCATGTCAATTATCTCCTTTATGGATTAATTTTATTTTTCGAGGGCATCGTACCCAAAATCGACCATCTGAGAAACATAATCTTCCCCAAATCGCTTCCCGATCAACTCATATGCCGGGGCAATTCTGGGGGGCCTCAACGTCATGTTATGACAGTCGGAGCCAATGAAATGGATTAAACCGGAATCCAGCATCTTGCACGCCTTATTCCGACCGTGAAATCGTTCGAAGAAGCCGGCATTGACCTGCATATACAAACCGTTTTCGCATAAAAGACGAATGGTGTTCAGATCAATGTATCCCAAATACCGTTCGATATGGGCCATCACGATTTTCAAGCCGCGAGTGCTTGCCAACTCGGTCAACTCCCGGACGGTATATTCCGTCCATTTCGCCATGGACATTTCCAGAAGCAATAACCGTGTTCCCTGGATCGCCAAGCGTTCAAGCTCCCTCAAACGACTGATCCCCGCGTAGTATTTGACTTCCGCGCCACACAAGATTCGAACGTCGCGCCCTGCCAAACCGGGACCGAGGGCCTCATAAGCCTGAGCTCGTCTGCCGAGAAACGCCTCTACCGATTCTTCATCAGCATAGAAATGGGGCGTCGCCACCACCGTATCCACCTGTTGTCCGATCAACGCGTCCAGCATCCGCAGACTTTCATCGGCATCACGGCTTCCGTCATCTATGCCCGGGAGAATATGGCTGTGCCAATCAATCATTTCTTCTTGTCCTCGGCACCTTTTCCATCCTTTTTGTCGCCATCCGCATCTTCGTCGTGAGTCTTGTACTCATAGCGGTAGTACTTATAGTAACGGTAGTTCCGATACTTATATTTTCCGTAAGCACCGCCGCCCGCCTTTGCCTCGTTCATAACACAACCGAGGACGTTGACGTCAGAAAGCTTCAGCTGTCTGAAGCAGTGCTCCAGCTCCTTTTTCTCGGTGTAATCCTCACGAATCACCACCACCATGCCGGTAATATAGGCAGCGATGGCCAACGCATCCGAAACAATGTTCACGGGAGGCAGGTCGATGACGATGTAGTCAAAGACCTCTCTCAATCGCTCCAGGGCAAGAGCCATACGGTGGGAGCCCAGCAGCTCGGAGGGATTGGGAGGAATGTCGCCCGAGGGCATAACGTACCAGTTGTCCAAAATTTCGGACTTGAACGCCTCCGTCGGCACGTCCCGATCCATAAGCACGTCGGTCAAGCCGGGAGAGCCGGGGATATCCATTTTCTTTGCCACCGAGGGAATGCGGAGGTCGCCGTCTATGAGCAAAACCTTGCTTCCCTGCTCCGCCAATACGTAGGACAGGTTGACAGCCGTTGTACTCTTGCCCTCTCCTCGCATGGAGCTGGTCACGCCAATCACGGGGCATTTGGTTCCCTCAGGGATCGTGAAGTGCAAATTGGCACGCAAAAGCTTGTACTGCTCGGTGGCGGTAAAATCCAGATTCTTATGAAGCGTCCGTTGATGTGTGTCGCCTGCGAAAGGAGCATGGCGGTTTTTATTTTTAAAGAGTCCCATTGTTCTGTCCGCCCTCCTTATTTCTTGCCTTTCATGTCTTTGCCGGTATCGTGCCCATCCCGGTAGTAATAAGCGTAGCTCTTGCTTCCGGAACGCAGCAGATTGGGCACCTTGGCCAGAATCGGACAATTGTAGTTTTGGAGAATGTAGTCCTCATCGTGGATGGTACCGTCCAACAAGGCGACCACGATCAGAACCGCAACAGCCAGCAGAGCACCCAAAATCAACCCCACCGCCGTGTACCTGGTAACACTGGGCGCGACCTTCTGCAGCTCGGGGATCGCCGAATCCACCACCTCCATGGAAGCACCGTCCACGATCTCGGAAACACGCACGGGCAGAACCTCCGCAATGCAGTTCGCGATCAGCGCGGCCTCATAAGGGTCGGTGGCCGTAACGGTCACCTTCATGATTTCGGTCTCGTTGGCAGGAACTGCCTCGATCATTCCGGAAAGCTGCTGATATGTATAAGGAACATTGGTTTTTTCAATCACACGCTCCAGGGTGGTGCGATTGTTCAGAATCACGCTGTAGGTTTTAACCAGATTCTGAGCGGCCTGGATCTGGGAGCTACTGATGCTGAAGCTGGTATTGCCAAGAGAGAAGGAGGTATTGTTGACATACAGCATAATGGAAGAGGAATAGGTCGGTGTGATCACGAACGACGCATACGAAAAACCGATGCCTGCCGCGAGCAATCCGGCCAAAACGACCAGCCAAAATTTTTGCGCTATCGTTTTCAGAATATGCATCAAATCAATCGTATAGTATTCGTTGGTTTTATTCTCCATGGTCTTTTCCTCTGCTTAATTCAAGAATTCAAAAAAACAGTTTTGTTCCGCCGAGCATGGAGGGCAGAACACAGAGCATGCACGCCCGAGCTTTAAACGTCTACAACGACTCGCGCAAAATCGTTTCCCTTTGCAAAAAGACATTTTGTGCGATTTGTTAGCACCAAATCAATCTATTTCAACGCAAAATATTTTAAAGGCGTACTACGCCAGTTTTACATACTCCTGTAATATTATAACATGTTCCCGGATATTTTGCAATACTTTTTCCGAATTTTGTTTTGGAAAAAAGTAACAAACATTATAGAACGCAAGTTTTTTTCTTGGGCACTTCTATTTTGACAAACGGCCGTAGCGAGGGGGTGTGGGTTCTGTGTTCTTTATATGATTTTTTCCTGAATATTCAAGTATCGCGTGTGCTATCTGCTCGCCGGGATTATTTCGGGGCAAATCGCCGGGGTTGCCCCCCGAGGTTCTCTCCCCCATATCGCTCTCATCAACCGTCTCCCAAGCGAGCCTGCCCTCGAGCCGCTCAATCAACCTCGTTGTATATGTTGCTTTCACCCCGGCGCAGCTTGAACCC
>JAFQOC010000192.1 GCA_017420845.1 Clostridia bacterium | reverse complement strand
ATACCGTGACACAACGCCGCTCGTCGGCGGGGAGGAGGAGAGCCGTGCCCACGAGAGAAGAAGAACGAAGAGCCCTTTTGGACAAGGCCAATTCCTTGCCCCTGACTCCCGGGGTCTACATCATGAAGGATCGGGACGGGCGGGTCATTTACGTGGGCAAGTCCCGCAAGCTGAAGAACCGCGTGTCCCAGTATTTTCAGAACGGGGAGAAGAACATCAAGACCGCCCGTATGGTGGCCTCGGTGCGGGATTTCGAGTATTTCCTCTGCGACACCGAGATGGAGGCCCTGACCCTGGAGAATACCCTCATCAAGCAACACAATCCCAAATACAACATCCGCCTCAAGGATGCCAAGTCCTACCCCTACATCAAGATCACCGACGAGGCCTACCCCCGCCTTATCATGACCCGCAAGCGGGAGAGAGACAGGGGACGGTATTTCGGCCCCTACTCGGGGGTATCCACGGTGTTTTCGGTGCTGGACACCCTGCGCACCGTGCTGGCGCTTCCCACCTGTAACCGCCGGTTCCCGCGGGATATCGGCAAGGAGCGGCCCTGCCTGTACTACCAGATGGGGCGCTGCTGCGGACCCTGCACGGGGAAGGTCACCGAGGAGGCCTACGCCGCCACCATTTCGCTGGCCGCCGACATTCTGCGGGGGCACACGGGGGAGGTCAAGCGCCGCCTCACCGAGGAGATGTACGCCCACGCCGAGGCCGAGCGCTATGAGGCCGCCGCCCGCTGTCGGGACACCATTGCCGCCCTGGAGCGGTTGCGCCAGAAGCAGACCGTGGTGGCCGCTCCCGACACCGAGCAGGACGTCATCGGCTTCTTCGCCGACGAGGTGGCCGCCTGCGTGTCGGTGTTCTACATCCGCGGAGGCGCGGTCACCGACAAGGAGGACTTTCTGGCGGGGGGCGAGCGGATCCTGGACGAGGAGACGCTGGGCGCCTTTATCTGCGAGCATTACCGTGTCCGCGAGTACATCCCGAAGCAGATCCTTTTGTCCTTTGAGCTGGAGGCCGAGGAGCTGGAGGGGCTGTCCCGCTTCCTGTCGGAGCTGGCGGGGCACAAGGTCACCCTTCGTACCCCCGAACGGGGGAGCAACCACACCCTCTGCGAGCTGGCCCGCTCCAACGCCGCCGAGAAGGCGCGACAGTACCGCCTGCAGGCCGAGAAGGACGAGGGGGCATTGGTCCGTCTGGCCGAGCTTCTGGAGCTTCCCACCTATCCTGCCCGCATTGAGGCCTACGATATCTCCAACCTTGGCACCGAGCATCTGACCGCGGGCATGATCGTCTGCGAGGACGGCAAGTTCAGCAAGGGGGATTACCGCTACTTCAAGATCAAATCGGTGGAGGGCACCACCGATGACTACGCCTCCATGCGGGAGGCCCTGGAGCGCCGTCTGGAGCATCTGTCCGACGGGGAGGGCTCCTTTGCCCGCCTGCCCGATCTCATCCTTTTGGACGGCGGACGGGGCCACGTGGGCGTGGTTCGGGAGCTGATGGAGGAGAAGGGGCTGGATATTCCCGTCTTCGGCATGGTCAAGGACGATTTTCACAAGACCCGCGCCCTCTGCACCGAGGATGGGGAGATCAGCATCGCCCGGGAGAACGGGGTCTTCGTGCTGGTCTACCGCATTCAGGAGGAGGTCCACCGCTTTACCGTCTCCCGCATGGACGCCGCCAAGCGCAAGACCCTGACCCACTCCAGCCTGACCAGGATCAAGGGCATCGGCGACGCCAAGGCCAAGGCTCTGCTGGCGGCCTTTGGCGGGATCGCGGGGGTCAAAACGCTGCCGAGGAGGAGCTTGCCGCCGTGAAGGGCATCTCCAAGGCGGATGCGAAAACAATACGGGAGT
>JAFQOC010000191.1 GCA_017420845.1 Clostridia bacterium | reverse complement strand
TTTTGCTCCTTGCGGTGGGCGAATTGGGACCATACGCCGTAGAAGCCGATGAATAGTCCCGCAAAGATTGCGAAACCGCCGATGATCTTGTAGCCGATGACGTAACGGTCAATGTCGATCTGTGATTCCTCAAAGTTCATCAGCTCCTCAGTCTCGGTCTTGATCTCAATGACGTAATCGGTGTGGGGATGCACCAGAATCCACAGCTTGGTGCCCGCCTCCAAGGATTTCATGGTCTCCTGAAAGGCGTTGGTCTCGGTGTGGGGGTAGACGTCGAAGTTGGAGCCGTCAGTAAAGCAGAGGTCGCGGTCATTGTGTCCCACCTCGTAGCGGGCAAACTCCCCCTCATAGGCGATGGCCTCCTCACGGGGTACGGGGGTGGTGTCTCCCAGAAGGAGGATGAACAGGATCCCCATGACTATGGCAAGCACCGCGAATCCCAGCGTGGCGGGCAGGGACTTGGTGATGGCGGTGAAGAGGGGATCGGGGGTGTAGGGGCTTGTATGCTGCTTTTCTGTTTTTTGTTTCATGGGGTGTCCTTTGGCGTGTGGGTTATTGGAAATGACGGTCAGCCTCTGCCATCTGTCTGCGGCAGAAGTTGAGCAGCCCCGATTCGCGGATGGCTTGCTCGTCGGTTTTGGTCAGCCAGATGAACACCGTGCTTTTGTAGTCTACGGGCTTTTCTTCTGTGCTGGCGTAAAAGGCCAGGCGGTTAGTCGTTCTGTGCCGGTATGGAACGTGAATCACACCGATGCCAAAGGAGCGGACGTACCGCCAGAGCAGAGAGAGCTTGACGCGGCCAAAGGAGTAGCGGTGTACCCCCGCTTCATCGACGACGATGCGGAAGCCGAAGGCGAGGGAGAAAAGATAGGCCGTGCTTGCCCACATGATAACCATACCCAGCATGGCTGGCAAGAGATTGCTTGGATCGGTTCCCTCCATGAAAAACAGCAGGATCGACATGACCGTTGGGACGATGCCGAAGAAGGCGCAGAGAATGAGGGTCATGAGCTTGGTGGCGCGGCTGTGGCGCAGGACGTAGCCCGTGGGGGTTTTTTGGATGTCGGTGTATCTCATTCGGTTCCCTCCGTATTCAGCCGCGCCTTCACATACCGTCGGATGACCGATCTGGGCAGAGTCTTGTAGTCGCTTTTTGAAATCTCCATGAACAGATAGCCTTTTCCGCCGTATATCCCCGCTTCGGTTGTGAAAAAGAAGTAGTAGCAGAACGGTTTGGTGAGTCGGTCTTTCGCAAAATTGTTTTCAAAGCGGGTTCCCCACTCCCGAATATCTCCCCATGGCAGAGAGCGGGTATGGATGCCCAGACGGTAGAGGCGGACGCCCTCGTCGTTCAGTACCATGCGCTGTCCCGCCGTAAAGTACAGTAGGATGACGCCGGTGCAGAGACAGAATACACCGCACACGATGCCCAAAACGGCGGTCTCAACGTTCGCCTCGGAACCGGCTCGAACGAAGAAGAAAATGCTCAACCCGACGCACAGGAGGAAGGATAGGATGGCCTCGGCCAGATGGGATATGCTCTGCCGCAGAACAAAGCCGCGGTCGGTCTTTGGGATGCGGATGTTCTTCATGGCGGCTCCTTTCTGCGTGTTTACCTGAATTTGCGGTCAGTGTCTGCCATCTGTCTGCGGCAGAAGTTGAGCAGCCCCGATTCGCGGATGGCTTGCTCGTCCTTCTTGTTTTGAAGACGGATGAACAAGCAGTTTTTCATGTTCTCGACTTCCTTTTCGGTACTCACGTAGAAGGAGGGCGGTATGACACGTCCCTCATTTGCCGAAGGAGGAATTTCCGCAATGTCGCAGGAGCGGATGTGCCGCCAGAGAAAGCTGCGCTTGACGCGGTTGAAGGCGTAGCGGTGGACGCCCTGTTCATCGATCACCAAACGAAAGCTGTAGCTCAGATAGCAAACATATCCCATGGTGATACACCAAAGGAGCAACCCCAAAAGCCACGGGAACAAATTGCGCGGCACCATGGGGAACAGTCCCGGCAATGCGATCCCCACGTAGGGGACCAGGGGAAGGACGCTTATGAGAAGAAGTCGTGTCCGAACAGACTTGCTCTGGCGAATCTCATACCCCGTCGGGGTTCGTTGTATCTCGATCTGCTTCATAACAGACTCCTTTCCTTTCCATCACCCAAGCCGCAACCTGGGGCATCCTACACCATCAATTATCCAACAGATCCAGAATCCGGATAAACAGATTGATCAGATCCAGATACAGATCAATAGCCGAGTCGATGGCGTTGTCCACGGTCTTGGAGTAGGACTGAGCCACGTGCCAGTCATAGCCAATGTACAGGGAGAAGATGACGACGAAAAGGATATTGAAGATACTGCCTCCGTAACCCAGCCGGTACGCCACCC
>JAFQOC010000190.1 GCA_017420845.1 Clostridia bacterium | reverse complement strand
TAATGGTAAAAAACAAAAGGCGGTACCCCATGAAAAAACTCCTTGTCACCGGCTTCAACCCCTTCGGCGGCCAACCCGTCAACCCCGCCCGCGAGGCGGTCTTGCGCCTGCCCGATACCGTGGGCGGCTATGAGATCGCCAAGCTGGAGATCCCCACCGTGTTCGGTCGGGCTGCCGAGACTGTCCTGCAAGCGGCGGAGAAGTTGCACCCCCACGCCATCCTCTGCGTAGGACAGGCGGGAGGCAGATCGGCGGTGACCCCCGAGGTGGTGGCCATCAACCTTCGCGAGGCCTCCATCCCCGACAACGCGGGGAATATGCCCGTGAATACCCCCGTGATCGAGAACGCTCCCGCCGCCTATTTTGCCACCCTCCCCGTCAGGGACATGGTACAGGCGGTGAAGGAGCGGGGCATCCCCTGCGCCCTCTCCTACACGGCGGGCACCTTCGTCTGCAACGACCTGCTCTATACCCTCCTGCATCACTACCGCGACACCGACGTGAAGGTGGGCTTCGTCCATATCCCCTTCCTGCCCGAGCAGGCGGGGAAGGGGGTGCCGTCCATGGAGCTTGATACCGTAGTGGAGGCGCTGACGGCCATGATCGGGGCGATGGATTGAAATAAATGGAGACTCAAAGGAGAGAAGCATCTGTTTCCGATAAACGTGTTACAACAGAAAAAGGACGATGATCGTGAAGATCCCTCGTCCTTTTTTGCATGGGTTGAAAACCGGTTATGAGTTATGAGTTATGAGTTATGAGGTTCGCTTCGCTCACCGTTATGAGTTTGCGTTTTGCGAAGCAAAACGCAAACGCTACTGGCCCCCCCGCTTCAAGCTGCGCCGCAGGCGCACCATAACTGCGCGAAGCGCATCATAACTCATAACTCGCCGCAGGCGATCATAACTGCGTAGCTATACCCTCGCGACCCCTGTCTCCCTTGCCGCCGCGATCACCGCGTCCGCCACCACTCTCGCCACCCGCTTGTCCAGGGCGGAGGGAATGATGTTGGTCTCGGAAAGCTCATTTTCGGGAATGAGTGACGCCAGAGCGTAGGAGGTGGCTACCTTCATCTCCTCGTTGATGCAGGAGGCGCGGCAGTCCAGAGCCCCGCGGAAGATGCCGGGGAAGGCCAGCACGTTGTTGATCTGGTTGGGGAAGTCGGAGCGGCCCGTACCCACCACCCGGGCCCCCGCCGCGAGGGCCAGGTCGGGCATGATCTCGGGGGTGGGATTGGCCATGGGAAAGACGATGGCATCCCGCGCCATGCTCGCCACCATGTCGGGGGTCACGATCCCGGGGGCAGAGACACCGATGAACACGTCCGCCCCCGCCATGACCTGGGCCAGATTCCCCGTCAGCCCGTCGGGATTGGTGATCTTCGCCATGTCCTCCTGGGCGGGATTGTTCTCGGGCTTACCCGCGTAGATCGCCCCGAAGCGATCCACCATGGTCAGGTTCTTCACCCCCATGTTTAGCAGATGCCGCCCGATGGAGATCCCCGCCGCCCCCGCGCCGTTGATGACCACACGGACGGAGCCGATCTCCTTGCCCACTACCTTCAGGGCGCCCAGCAGAGCCGCCGCCACCACGATGGCGGTACCGTGCTGGTCGTCGTGAAACATGGGAATGTCGCAGATCTCCTTGAGTCGGCGCTCGATCTCAAAGCAACGGGGGGCGGAGATGTCCTCCAGATTGATGCCACCAAAGCTCCCCGACAGGAGGTAGACGGTGCGGACGATCTCGTCCACGTCCTTGGAGCGGATGCAGAGAGGGAAGGCGTCCACGTCGGCGAAGGCCTTGAACAGGGCGCACTTGCCCTCCATGACGGGCATCCCCGCCTCGGGGCCAATGTCCCCCAGCCCCAGCACCGCGGTGCCGTCGGTGATCACCGCCACCAGATTGGATCGGCGGGTGAGATCGTAGGACTTGCTTACGTCCTTCTGTATTTCCAGACAGGGTGCAGCCACCCCGGGGGTGTAGGCCAGGGACAGGTCCTCGCGGGTCTCAATGGGGCATCGAGTCACGACCTCAATCTTGCCTTGCCAGTCGTAGTGCTTTTTGAGGGAATTTTCGGATATGTTCATGGGGAATGCCTTTCTTGTGCGGTTGAAGAATTACTTGCGGATATAGCGGATCAGAACAGACGTAGGGGAATAGATGGGGTCGCTTCCGGAGCAGTACTGCACACTACCCCAGGGGAAGGTCAGTTCGTCCTGCTCAAAATACCGGCTGTACCACCCATGGGCGAGGGGGTGAGACTCCTCGACATCCATGGAGTTTGGCTGTGGGGCGGGGATGGAGGCACTTTGATGTTGTGGAAACAGCCGGATGGATTCGAGTACGCTGCCGCAGAAGCAAATGGATGCCCACACGTAGCATGGCGGTTCGATGTCCAGCCAACAGTGGAAATGCGTATATCCCGTTGCAATCGGGTCAGCC